>CANRIJ010000011.1 GCA_947630635.1 uncultured Spirochaetaceae bacterium
AAGGAATCGAATCCCATTGGGTGAAGAACGTTGTAGCCATTCATTCTCAGAAATCTCGAATAGATATCGGTTGCCGTATATCCCTCGGGGTGTCCTACATGAAGTCCCGCTCCAGATGGGTATGGGAACATATCGAGAATATATCTTCTCTTTTCCTTGGGGATGCTCTCATCCTCAGCTACCTTGAATGTCTTATGCTCATCCCAGTATTTCTGCCATTTGGGCTCTATGGTATTAAATGGATACTTGCTCATGTGAGAAATACTACTCCCAACGCAGAAAAATGACCATATTGCCAATTATTTGCCCTATTGGCATTTCCATGGCTTTTCATGAGAAGGACTATTTCATGAGCGGCTTTATTTGCCTTTATGCGATTTTTTGACACTGATTTTCCTTAGAGTGGAAATTTTGATTTAACCAGGGGCAAAAAATGATATTTTGCGACACTGTTGAATGATGATTATCATAAACTAAAGAATGTAGGAGAAATGTGTTATGGGAATCACGTCGTTAATACTGGGAATCATCAGTCTTTGCATTGTCCCAATTTGGCCTGTTATATATTTTGTGCTTTGCAGTGTCGGCACTGAGGCATTCAGAAACAATGGCTTTGTCTTATGGCTTAGCACCATAACTGGTTCCTCCAATGGAGCGAGATCCATAAATAATTTCCTACATATGCCATTCTTTTACATTTTGATATGCGCTGGCATGGTAATCGGCATTGTTGGAGTTATCTTCGGCATTCTCTCGAAGAGGGAAAATAAGATGACTGGCATCTACCTGAACATAATAGGCGCCATAGTCAATTTCTTCTTCCTCTTTATAGTCATCTGCTCTTAATAATAGGCTTTGCATTTTGAGTTTATATGGGCTTTTTAAAAGAAGCCCTTTTTAATAAACTCAGTAATGTATGCCTCAGGAAAATCACCAGATAAAATACGATGAAAGCAATATAAAGAGCCTCTCTTCCTTTGAGCACATTAGGCAGAGACCAGGCATGTATATTGGACGTCTCGGAGATGGCTCGCATCCAGATGATGGAATATATATTCTCCTAAAGGAAGTAATCGACAACTCAATAGATGAATACATGGCAGGAAGCGGAAATCGCATCAATGTCACTCTTGAGGGAAACAGAGTCTCAGTCAGGGACTTTGGAAGAGGCATACCGCTGAGCAAGGTCATAGAATGCGTATCCGTCATCAATACCGGCGCAAAGTATGACAACGAGGCATTTCGCTACTCAGTAGGTCTCAATGGAGTCGGAACAAAGGCTGTAAATGCCCTCTCTTCTGAGTTTGAGGTGAAGTCCATAAGAGATGGGGAGTACATGTGGGCGCGCTTTGAGAAGGGAGTCTTGAAGGCGAAGAAGAGAGGCAAGACTGAGGAGGGCAATGGGACCTTTGTATCCTTTGTTCCGGACCCTTCACCTGATATCTTTGGCGCCTATTCTTTCAATGAGGAGTATATAAAGGAGAGACTTTGGAATTACGCATACCTTAATAAGGGACTGACTCTCAGCTATAACTCTAGGATTATAAAGAGCCAGAATGGCCTAATGGATCTTGTTATAAAGATCCTTGGAGAGGATGGCCTCTATCCTTTGATTACTTTTAGAAATGAGCATCTTGAATTTGCATTTACTCATACAAATAGCTATGGGGATAGGTATCGCAGCTATGTAAATGGCCAATACACCGCCGATGGCGGAACCCACGAAGCTGCATTCAAAGAGGGTGTATTGAAGGCAATAAACGAGTATTTCCATAAGAGTTGGGGCTCTGCTGAGATACGAGATGGCATTGTCGCTACGATTGCAATCAAGATTCAGAATCCTGTATTTGAATCGCAGACCAAGAACAAGCTTGGCAATACCGATGTAAGAGGATGGATAGTTCAGGAAGTCAAAGAGGCAGTTGTGGACTTCTTGATGAAGAACAGGGATACGGCAAAGGGGCTTGAGGAGAAGATTGTCTCCAATGAGAAGGTTCATAAGGAGGAACAGCAGCTTAGGAACAACTCAAAGGAGAAGGCAAAGAAGATATCACTTAATATACCAAAGCTCAGAGAGTGCAAATACCATCTGAATAATTCAACTCAAAGCCACAGAGAGGAAGGAGAGAACTCCATGATCTTCCTTACCGAGGGAGACTCTGCAGCTGGCTCTATAACCAAGACAAGAAATCCAAACTATCAGGCAGTCTTCGCTCTCAGGGGAAAGCCTGCCAATGTTCAGGGCATGAGAAGAGAGTTCATCTATAGAAATGAAGAGCTCTACAACATGATGGTTGCCCTCGGCATAGAGGAGTCTATTGATAACCTTAGGTATGGAAAGGTTGTAATTGCAACCGATGCAGATGTCGACGGGTACCATATCAGAATGCTTTTGATGACCTATTTCTTCACCTATTTCGAAGAGCTCATTGACCAGGGAAGGCTCTTTATACTTGAGACACCTCTCTTTAGGGTGAGAAACAAGAAAGAGACGCTCTATTGCTACAACGAAAAGGAGCGCGATGAGGCTCAGAAGAAGATAAAGGGCAGCGAAGTGACTCGATTCAAGGGCCTGGGCGAGATAAGCCCCAATGAGTTTGGAGCATTCATCGGAAAGGATATAAAGCTTGTTCCCGTAACCTATGAGAGCATTAAGGACATAAAGGGCGAGATGGAATTCTATATGGGAGACAATACTCCTACGAGAAGGGAATTCATTATGGAGAATCTAATCGATGGCTAGGGCAGAGAAACTCTACAGGGACTATTTTCTGGAGTATGCCTCCTACACTATCAAAGACAGGGCTATTCCGGATTTAATTGATGGATGCAAGCCCGTACAGAGAAGAATTCTCCATTCGATGATTACCCTTGATGATGGTCGCTTCAATAAGGTTGCCGGAATCGTCGGCGACACTATGAAGTATCATCCTCATGGGGATGCCTCCATTGAGGGGGCTTTGGTTACACTTGTAAATGCAGGTCTCTTAATAGAGGGGCAGGGGAACTTTGGAAATATACTCACTGGAGATGATGCGGCTGCCTCTAGGTATATTGAGGCAAGGCTGAAGCCAATAGCGAAAAAGATTCTCTATTCTCCCGAGATTACTGAGTATGTGGAGTCCTATGACGGAAGAAACACGGAGCCTAGGGTCTTTCCTGCAAAGGTTCCAATCGTGCTAATTCAGGGAGCAGTTGGACTTGCTGTTGGAATGTCCACTAAGATTCTTCCCCATAATGCCAAAGAGGTTTTAGAGGCTCAGAAGAAGGCGCTTATAGGCGAGCCATTTACGCTCTATCCGGATTTTCCGACAGGTGGAATTGTAGATGTGTCGGATTATAACGATGGGACTGGAAAGGTCACTGTAAGGGCAAAGCTGAATATATCAGACCCAAAGAAGATCGTTGTCGAGGAGCTTCCATTTGAGGTGACCTCCTCGGCTCTGATTGAGTCAATCGAGAAGGCCAATAAAAATGGCCAGCTGAAGATTGCCCAGATCAATGACTTTACCTCCGAGAGTGCAAATATCGAGATTGTATTTCAGCGTGGAACCTACTCTAAAGACATGGTGGATGTTCTCTACGCGACAACAGACTGCCAAAAGAAGATATCAGTAAATCCACTGGTTCTTCAGGATGGACTTCCTAGAATCGTCAAGATAAGCGACATGATTAAGTTCCATGCAAACCATCTTGTAGATGTGCTCAGAATGGAGCTTGATGTAGAGCTTGGGCATTTAAGAGAGAGGCTCAGGGCCAGAACGATGGAGAGGATCTTCATTGAGGAGCGCATCTACAAGAAGATTGAGAATAAGACATCGGAAGAGGCTGTAAAGAAGGCGATTTTAACTGGCTTTGTTCCATTTGTGAAAACGGAGCTTGGAGGCGAGAAGGTCACCGATGATGACATAGAGAGGCTCTTGAAGATTCCAATTAGGCGCATTTCTCTATTTGATATCGAAAAGAACAAGAAGGATATTTCAGAGATCGAGGGCGATATTGCCTCTCTTGAATTTAAGAAAGAGCATATTGTGGACTACGCATATGACTACATTAGCGAGCTTGAGGGCCTCTTGGATAAGGGCGATACAAAGCGAAAGAGCAAGATTGACTTAATAGAGGTTCTCTCCGTAAAGGATGTTGCGCAGAGGAATATGGATCTTAGGTATGACCCGGAGACAGGCTACCTTGGAACCTCTGTGAGAGCAGGGGATAGCCTTTTGAAGGTCTCTCCATTCGATAAGGTCTTCTATATGAAGAACAACGGAGAATATCGCGTTATTCCAGTTAGTGATAAGACCTTTATCGGAAAGGAGGGCATCTTCTATATCAATTATGGAGAGAAGGACCTTATCTCCAAAGAGATTTTCACTGTTATCTACCGCGATAAGATAAGAGAGAAGAACATCTACATGATCAAGCGCTTTCAGATTCCATCTTGGTCAATGGATAAATCGTACTATGTTGTTACAGGCGAGAAGGCAAAGGTCAAGAAGATGAGCCTTTATGAGGATGCCAGAATTTTTGTCAAATACAAGAGCGGTCTGGGTTATAAAATACTAGAAGAGGAGTTTAGGTTCGCCGACTTTGATATCTACAAGACGCCAAGCGGAAAGGGAAAGCAGCTTGCATCAAAGGAGCTTGAGTCTCTGAAGCTCAGGCAGACAAAGGATAAGGCAACGACAAAGGATCTCGAGCCTACGCTCTTCGATGAGAGAGAAAAGAAATGATAGAACCCTCTAGGATACTCTATGAAGACAACCACTTGATTGCAGTCAATAAGAGAGTCGGCGAGCTTGTGCAGGGCGACCAGACTGGGGATAGAACCCTTATGGATGATGTAAAAGAGTATTTGAAGGTCAAGTACAATAAGCCCGGCAATGTCTACTTGGGCCTTCCTCATAGACTCGATAGGCCAACATCCGGGGTAATCCTCTTTGCCAAGACAGAGAAGGCCCTGACAAGGCTCAGCGAGCAATTCAAGGGATCGGACATAAAAAAGACCTATTGGGCCATAGTAGATGAGCCCCCGATGAAAGAGGAGGGCACTCTTGTCCATTTCCTTACTCGTGACACCGAGACCAATAAGAGCAAGGCATATAGCCATGAAGTAAGGGGAAGCAAGGTCGCCAAGCTCAATTACAGAATGCTATCGGCATCTCAGAAATACTACCTTTTGGAAATAGATCTTCTCACAGGTCGCCATCATCAGATTAGAGCGCAGCTTGCTGCCTTGGGTATTCATATCAAGGGCGATTTGAAGTATGGCGCTCCAAGATCCAATCCCGATGGCGGAATATGCCTTCATTCAAGAAAGATCGTCTTCACCCATCCAGTGAAGAAAATCGAGGTCGAGATTATTGCCCCTGTTCCCAAAGACAACCTTTGGAGAGCGCTTACAGAAAATCTGAAGGGCAGAGAATAGTCTCGGCAAAACTAAAATTGGTTTTAGAATATTGGATATTCGGCGTATTATCCTTGATTAGTTTTGAGACACATAGAAAGAGCGGCGGAGAATTCGATTAGGAAAGGATCAGAGAATTTCAGGGTTTTCGATGGACTTTTTAAGGCACCCGAGGATGGAGTCTTTTTCCCAAGAAGAGGTGCAGGATGCGCAGTTTCAATGTCATCTTATGTATATCCCATTCAAAGGATGACACTGTAAACCCTGCTTGGGTCATATAAAGCCTATCTTGCCTCTTTGTAGATATTCTCCATATCCAGAGTGCTGAGGACTTTAAAGGATCCGAGTTTTCTCTTGTTGTAGAATGAGGCTTTCTCTGCAAGCTCTTTGATATCATCCTCACTTGGATTTATTCCCAGTTCTCTGAGATTTGTCGGCATATCAATTGACTTGAAGAATGCCTCCATCTTGTCTATTGTCTCAAGCGCTTCTTTCATTGTGTCTGCTCCAGGCTGGATATTAAAAAGACCCTCGCCAAGCAGGGCAAAGCGCCTTGGATTCTCTTTGACTACATAGCGTGCCCAAGCTGGCCAAAGCGCAGAGAGTCCTGCCCCATGGGCAACATCGTATTTTCCCGAGAGCTCATGCTCAAGCTGATGTGATGCCCAGTCGCCTCTTACTTCATATCCGACATTCATTAGGCCATTATGTGATAGGGCTCCTGCCCACATCAGGTTTGCTCTCGCCTCATAGCTATTGGGTTTTTTAAGCGCCTTGACTCCGGCATCCATTACAGTCTTCAAAAGCGCTATTGCAATTCTGTCTGTAACCTCAAGCGAGTCTCCCTTATGGAAGAATCTCTCAAGTGTGTGCATCATGATGTCTACAGTGCCGCATGAGGTCTGGTATGGTGAGACAGTATATGTGAGCTCTGGGTTTAAAAGCGCAAATGTAGGCCTTCCGAAATTTGTGTTTACACCGCGTTTTAGCCAACCATCTTCATTTGTGATGACAGAGCTGTCAGACATTTCGGATCCAGTTGCAGAGAGGGTGAGTATTACTCCGTGTGGGACTGCGCCCTCAGGCACTCTCTTTCCTTCGTAGAAGTCCCATACCTCGCCCATCTCCTTGTCATATAGGCCATATGCAATTGCCTTGGAGCTATCTATTACAGAGCCGCCTCCGATTGAGAGTATGGCATCTATATTATTCTCGCGTGAGAGTCTTATTCCCTCTCTCACAAGCGATACTCTTGGGTTTGGAACAACGCCTCCGAGCTCAATGTGGAGTATTTTATGCTCATCTAAATCCTTTTTGACTCTGTCTAGAAGGCCCGATTTTACTGCCGATCCGCTGCCATAGTGTATCAGGACCTTTTTTGTTTTCATCTCTGAGAATATCTTTCCGGCAAGAGTCTCGGCCTTCTCTCCGATGTATACATGAGTCGGTGTGTAGTATTCAGTTATCATTTTCCTCTCCTTTTAGTATTACTGCTTCCCCAGAAAGACCATTTGCCTTTACGATAAATGGCTCGCTCTTTCTTACGTGGACAAAGTGTTCGCTCTCTCTGATTTTCTCATAGGACCTAATCTCATCCAGATTGATTCTGCCATCACTAAAGACTGGGTTTATTGTGAGGTATATGCATCCAAGGCTCGTCATGTTCTGAAAGAAGTGGGTGCCCTCGCTTGGCTCGACCTGAAGGTCTTTGAGCCCCATCTCTACAATGACCCTCGCCTTTGATATGTTGGACCATGTACATGGAATGCCAAGCCATGGATCGGAGCTTCCAAGACGCCCAGTTGCAATTAGGAGATATTCGGACTCGATATTTCTATTGAACTCATCGAGCTCCTTTGCCATGTCTCTCATTTTAGATATCTCAAATGATTCGGGCTTTATGATGACTGCGTCTCTTATGGTCTTGATCTTTCCATTTCCCATTATCTTCTTGGAGTAGAGGAGAGCACTCTCTTTTTCGCTTTCCTTGATTGAGACATCGCTGAATTCAGGCGAATTCGATATTGGTCTGATCTGGAGAATCGAGAAGTCTGGCTTCTTGGTGGTTCTCTCTGTATTTACCGCAATCTCTATCTCAACTGGCTCAGCCATAGCCTCAGAGCCGAGAGTTAGGACTTTATGGATGACTTTTGCAACTGGAAGCATGTCGTATTTCAGAATTCCATTGAATGTAATAGTCTTGATTCCGTCACTCATGACACTCTCTGACATCACTCCAGTCAATGGATCGATTGTGGATGCGATTCCCCTAAGGGACTTTGGCCATTTGGATGCTGCATCCAAATCAAGCTTAACCAGGTTGTCTGAGTTTGATAGCGGATCAAATGGCATATTCATATCAAGTGCGTAGAATGTTCTCTGGTCTGAGCCCTCTTTCATCAGGTCATTTGCAGGCTTTTTGGGCTTACCTGGGCAGAATCTGAAGGCTGTTCCCTCATCGACTATGATCTTTCCAAATCCGAATGAGAGCATTCCGACTCCGTCTTCTGATTTCTGACCCTGTGTCGGGTAGTAATTCAGGCTTCTTGCAACACCAGAGATATTTGGAAACCAATAGCCAGAATGCTCAGAGCCAGTTACCTGCTGCAGTATGACCGCCATCTTCTCCTCGTCAAGCGAGTGTCCTGTTCTCTTGAGATACTCCTTTGCAGTCTCAAAGTATGTAGATGCCCAAACAGTCTTTACTGCCATTTCAAGTTCTCTTAGGCGTTTATCGAAGTCTCCGTTATTTGGAATCATCGATGTCTGGTATACACCTGCAAAGGGCTGGTAATGAGAGTCCTCAAGAAGCGAGGAGGATCTGACTGATATAGGCACCTTTATTACGTTGAGCACCTCGATTAGATTCTCCCTAAGCTTATCTGGGAGTTTCTTGGATAAAAAGAGCCTGAGGATTGCCTCGTCATCCAGACTCGCAAAGTATAGGCTATCGAGTGCGTTCTCTTTCATGAACCTATCGAAATACTCTGTGGAGATGACGATGGTTCTGGGAATGGAGAGATATATTTCTGGAAATTCGTCTCTTAGCTTGTGGGCATGCATCTCCATTGCTATGAAGGCCAGTCCCCGTCCCTTCCCTCCAAGGGAGCCCTTGCCCATCCTTGAGAAGAAGAGAGTCTCATCGTAGTTGTCTTTGCTGAACTCGGCAATGGAGCTTCTGGCCCTCTCTGCCCTGTAGCTCTTTATTGTGTCGTAGAGCTTTTGCCTTACTACATCGGGGCTCTCGCCCTTATGGAGAACTATCGGCTTTATCATTGAGGCAAGGGTATAGAGCGACTGGGCCCTTAGCCATCTTGAGATGTCATTTCTTGCAATGTGATGCAAAAATGAGTCTTCCGGAAGAATCTTGAGTATCTCCTGGACGTCTTTGACATTTCTTGCCTGTGTTATTGTCTTTCCAGTCTTGGGGTCAATGAACAGAAAGGGGCCGAAGTTGTACTCTTTGATGAAGTACTTATCGAGCTCCTGCATCAGCCCATCAGATTGCTTCCATATAAAGTCGCATCCCATGCTATATGCGTCTTTTTGGTATTTGATATCCGTTGATTGCACCAGTACGGGGCACTCCGGGTTGTCTTTTTTTACGTTCTCTGCGAGTTTGAGGCCTCCTGCCTCCTTTCCCCATGGAGATGGGTAGGATACATCGGTTATAACTCCAAGGACGTTCTGCTTGTATTTTCTGTAGAGTTCCCAGCCTTCGTCGTAGGTTTTCGCAAGTGCTATCTTTGGCCTACCTCTCATTCTAAGCGTCTTTCCCCACTCATTGAGTCCCTCTCCAATTGAGTTTCTTGCTTGGTGAATGAGCTCTGTATAGAGGTAGGGTAGGTAGATTGACGTAAATCTGACTGAGTCCTCAACCAAGACTATGACCTGTACATCGGCAACTGAGGTGTCATGCTCAAGATTCAGCTTGTCTTCTACAAGCTTGATCATTGCCAAGAATACCTCGGATGAGCCAAGCCAATAGAAGAGGTAGTCGATATATGGGCAGTCCTCTCCCTTGAGCTCTTTGGCAACTCTATGGTCTGGGGAGGGAGAGAGTGCGATTACAGGAAGGTTTGGATGGAGCTTCTTTATATCCTCTGCAAGCTTTTCAACCCTCCCAGTTCCTAAGTCCAGCATAGAGATCACAAGGTCGAAGTTATTGGTCTCGAGTATGTTTAGAGCCTGCTCTTCATTTGATACATGCGTGATCTTAGGCGGATTTGAGAGTCCCAGGTCTGTGTATTCCTTGTAGAGCTCTTCCTCAACCCTTCCATCTTCCTCAAGCATGAATCTGTCGTAATCCGAGCATATGAGAAGGACAGTGTATATCCTTTTCAGCATCAGATTGGAGAATGGAAGCCAAGTTTGGTCGAGGAGATACATCGCTATTCGGACCAGCCCGCAATGTAGAATGCCAGAGTCAGAGAGGCAAGGACTAGGATAAACCATCCCAGCATCGTGAATACCCAGTCTGGTGGTACTACTACTACAATCAGGAAGAGGAGGAGCACCGTTACTACTGCAAGGGCTATAATGCTCGCTCTGTAGACAACCTTTTTTGCTGACATGCCTTAGATTATATCTAAAAGATCGACAAAGTTGTACTGAGAAAGAGAGGCTCGTTTTTGTTGCAAACGAAATAAAAAATTTGACTTTTAGTATAGCTGCCCATAGCATAATCTTGGGTAAAGGGAGGTTTTCTATGTATGAATTAGAGAGTTTCATGGCGGAACTCGAGAGAAAAAACCCCGCACAGCCAGAGTTTATTGAAGCTGCGCGCGAAGTAGTATCATCGGTTATCGATGTAGTCAATGACAATCCCAAGTATTTGAAGAATAAGATACTCGATAGAATCACCGAGCCAGATAGAGTCTACATGTTCAAGGTAGAGTGGGAGGATGATGAGGGCAATATTCAGGTCAATAAGGGATATAGGGTTCAGTTTAACAACGCAATTGGACCATATAAGGGAGGCCTGAGATTCCACGCATCAGTTACCCTTGGCGGCTTGAAGTTCCTCGGTTTTGAGCAGACCTTCAAGAACTCTCTTACAACTCTTCCAATGGGAGGAGGAAAGGGCGGCTCTGATTTCTCTCCGAAGGGAAAGAGCGATGCTGAGATTCTCAGGTTCTGCAGATCCTTCATGACAGAGCTACAGAAGTATATTGGCCCAGATACCGATGTTCCTGCTGGAGACGTTGGAGTTGGCTCAAGAGAAATCGGCTTTCTGTATGGCCAATACAAGAGAATAAGAGGCGAGAATACAGGTGTTCTGACTGGCAAGGGCCTTACATTTGGCGGATCGGTAATCAGACCTGAGGCAACTGGATTCGGAACGATGTACTTTGCTGACAATATGCTCAAGAAGAGAGGAGACACGATGAAGGGCAAGAGAATTGCAATCTCAGGCTTTGGAAACGTAGCTTGGGGAGCCGCAATGAAGGCAACCGAGCTTGGTGCTAAGGTTGTGACTATCTCCGGTCCTGATGGATATATCCTGGATGAAGAGGGTGTATCAACTTCTGAGAAGTGGGCATATATGGTAGCACTCAGAAATTCCAATAATGATGTGGTTAAGCCATATGCAGAGAAGTTCGGTGCTAAGTTCTTTCCTGGAAAGAAGCCCTGGGAAGAGAAGGTCGATATGGCATTCCCATGCGCAATTCAGAATGAGCTTAACGGGGATGATGCAGAGAAGCTGATCAAAAATGGCGTTAAGTACGTTGTTGAGACCTCGAATATGGGCTGCACGCTTGATGCGGTAGAGAAGCTTCAGAAGGCGAGAGTCGGCTTTGCTCCTGGAAAGGCTGCAAATGCAGGCGGAGTTGCAGTATCAGGTTTGGAGATGACTCAGAATGCAGAGCATCTTCCATGGACCAAGGAAGAGGTCGACAATAAGCTCAAGGATATTATGAAGTCTATCCATGAGGCATGTGTTAAAGAGGGCGAAGAGGAAGACGGATATATCAACTATGTTAAGGGTGCTAATATCGCAGGCTTCAGAAAAGTAGCTGATGCAATGTGCGATCAAGGCTATTGATATCCTTAATGATGTGTGAGGTGGCTCCTTTCGGGGAGCCATTTTTTTGTTTTTTCCAATCGTATGTTCATCTGATTTGGTCTATACTCACTATTGGTTTTCTACTATTTGGGAGAATGAGAAATGAAGAAGACTATTGTTGCTATTTTGCTTTTTTTATTGCTATCGGGCTGCCTCTTTGCCATGGCAAAGGAGAGAACAAGCCTGAATTTAGGCGCCATCTTCTACGGTGACAATCAAATTAATATGGACAAGGGCAATCTTGGTCCATACCTCGGAGTTGCCTCAATGGATTATGTCGGAGGCTTCTTTAAGTTTGGTTTTGGTACGAACTTTGATGTAAGCCCAATTTTCATGGAGGCTAAGACAGACCAGTTTGATATCCTTATGAACCTGGATTTCAAGCTTGATCTTGCTATGGATTTTGGATCATTTATGTCATTGGTCTTTGGCGTGGGTGGTGGCTTTGGAGATATGATGGCATTTCAGAGAGAGCCCTTTAATATGGCTAATGCTTTCGGAATTGATATTATTGGCACTTTGGACCTTCAGTTTGGATTCGGAAATGTGTTTGGACTCTCTCTTGGAGCAACTTACCACATGCTTATGCCGCTCTATGGAAATATTAGAGAGGATGCTGCCTTCCTAGTCGATACTTGGCCAAACACATTCATGTATTCGCTTACCCCCAGGATAGGCTTCATATTCCTAGACTGATTTAGAACTTAAGGCTTGCCCCGTATAGAATGCCGAAATTGCCGTCTTTGTCTATTACTGGGGCAAGTCCGGTTGTTACTGAATTATCCGAGTTCTCTCCGAAGACAGCCTTAGAGAGCTCTCTGTTGAAATCATCTGCAAATGTAAAGGGCTGAACACACTCCCAGAGCCTGAATGCGAGCTCTGATACAAATCCCACTAGCTTGATAGCAAATCCACTCCAATAGAGCGGTGTATTTGTTATGTTGGAGATGCCATGGGGGCTATTTGATGCGTTATTCATCAAGAGGTTTCCAGTGACGATAAGGGTAAGGGAGCTGAGCTCTCCGCATAGTCCAAGAAGCCCTCCCTGGAAGTCGCTCTGCAAAAATGATCCTATTCCGAATCCCAGGATGAAATTAAGCGCAAACGGAAGGGCGCTATCCTTCTTGAATTGGTTGTAGAGAACTGCCTTTGTAGTGAAATCAAAAGAGCTGACAGCCTCTATAATTTGGTCTTTGTTTCTCGTAACACTGTCTTTTATCAGCATTGATGCCTTGGCGTAGTTGAATCTTATATCGCTCTCATCAGAGGCGAATGCCACGCTGACTGCAATTAGACTTAGCAGTATTATCACAATGCTTTTTTTGAAAATACTCATCATAGACGATTCTAAACTCAAAATGGATCCTTTGCAGTAGTTTGGCATTTGAATGCGTTCAAAGAAATAATTTGATTTTGCGAGCTTAAGCCGTTTGCTCTCTGAAAACCAACATCGCATATAGCGTTTTTGTCTAAAGCCAAGACACATTTATTAAAGAGTTTTCCTGTTGAAGTCGGTTTTTATTGGGAATAGAATTTAATATGGTGCTTTTCTGGTCTTTGCATGGGAAAGGCACTAGAACACACAAATACGGAGCGAAACGAAATGGCAGAGAAGAAAATGGTAACCATTGACGGAAATACCGCTGCTGCGCATATAGCCTATGCTTTCAGCGATGTAGCCGCAATTTACCCGATTACTCCTTCTTCTCCGATGGGAGAGTACTCAGAGCAGTGGTCTTCAACGGGAAGGGAGAATCTATGGGGCAAGAAAGTCGACATTATGGAGATGCAGAGTGAGGCTGGTGCCGCTGGAGCAGTGCATGGTGCACTTGCAGCTGGTGCTCTCACAACAACATTCACAGCATCCCAGGGACTTCTTCTGATGATTCCTAACATGTACAAGATCGCCGGCGAGATGACCCCGACCGTCTTCCATGTATCAGCAAGAGCGCTTGCTGCTCAGAGCCTCTCAATTTTTGGAGATCACTCTGATGTCATGGCTTGTAGAAATACAGGTTTTGCTATGACTTGCGCTTCCTCAATCCAGGAGACAATGGACATAGCTCTTGTAGCACATCTTTCAACACTTGAGGGACAGGTTCCCTTCTTGAATTTCTTCGATGGATTCAGAACCTCACATGAGTATCAGAAGGTTGAGGAGATCAGCTACGAGGATATTAAGACAATCGTCGATGAGAAATATATCGAGAGATTCAGAGAGAGAGCACAGAGACCTGAGCATCCAATGACAAAGGTCGCAGCTCAGAACGAAGATGTCTACTTTCAGGGCAGAGAGACTGTAAATAAGTATTTCGATGCTCTTCCCGAGATTGTCCAGAAGAATATGGATAAGGTTGCAAAGATAACTGGCAGACAGTATCACCTCTTTGACTATGTCGGAGCAGAGGATGCTGAGTACGTTGTCGTCGTTATGGGTTCAGCAGCCGATACTTTCGAGTGGACAGTCAAATACCTCAATGACAAGGGAGCGAAGGTAGGACTTGTAAAGGTCAGACTCTACAGACCCTTCTCGGCAAAGGATCTTGTCAAGGCTCTTCCAAAGACAGTTAAGAAGATTGCCGTTCTTGATAGAACAAAAGAGGCTGGAGCAACTGGCGAGCCACTTTACTTGGATGTTGTTGCAGCGCTTAATCAGGAAGGAAGAGATGGCATTAAGGTTATTGGAGGAAGATATGGCCTTTCATCCAAGGACTTTACACCGACTCATGCAAAGAGCGTCTTCGATTTCCTTAAGAAGGATGATGCCTGGCATAACTTCACAGTTGGAATCGATGATGATGTCACAAAGAGATCAATTGAGATTTGCGATCCAATCGATGTAACTCCAAAGGGAGTTGTATCTTGCATGTTCTGGGGTCTTGGCTCTGATGGAACAGTTGGCGCCAACAAGAACTCTGTAAAGATCATTGGAGATAATACCAACCAGAGAGCACAGGCTTACTTTGCATATGACTCAAAGAAGTCTGGCGGTATTACAATCAGCCACCTCAGATTCGGTGAGGGCAACCTTGATATGCCATGGCTCATTGACCATGCTGATTTCATTGCTTGCCATAATCCTGCGTATATTGGCAGATACGACATGCTTGCTCCTATTAAGGAGGGTGGCGTATTCCTTCTCAATAGCCAGATTCCTTCTGATGAGGTCTTCAACCATCTTACAAAGGATATGCAGGAGACAATCATCAAGAAGAAGGTCAGATTCTACAACATTGATGCACTCAAGATTGCCAGAGCAGTAGGCCTTGGCTCAAGAATCAATACAGTCATGCAGGCTGCTTTCTTCGCAATTGCAAACGTACTTCCTCAGGACGAGGCAATTCACCTTATCAAGAAGTACATCGAGAAGACCTTCTTAAGAAAGGGACAGGATGTTGTCGATAAGAACTGGGCAGCAGTAGATGAGACTGCAGCAGCTCTTGTTGAGGTCAAGGTTCCTGAGAAGATCACAGAGAGCTATGTTCCTAAGAGGCTTATTCCTGAGGATGCAGATGATTTTGTAAAGAACATCATCGAGCCAGTTATGCATCTCAAGGGAGATACAATCCCGGTCTCTCACATGTCATACGACGGAAAGCTCCCAACTGGAACTGCAAAACTCGAGAAGAGAGGCGTTGCAGCCTATGTTCCTCATTGGGATAGCACAAAGTGCATTCAGTGCAACCAGTGCGTTCAGTCATGTCCTCATGCAGCAATCAGATCAAAGCAGATTACTCCAGAGGATGTTAAGAAAGCTCCAGAGGGATTCACTGTTATCAAGTCCAATACAAAGAACGACAAAGATCTCCAGTTCAGAATCCAGGTCTATATTGAAGACTGCCAGGGCTGTGGAGTCTGTATTGAGGCCTGTCCTGCAAAGGAGAAGGCCCTTGACTTCGTTCAAGCAGAAGAAGAGAGAAAGAATGGCGAAGATGAGAAGTGCGAGTACTTCGAGAACCTCACATGGGATAACCTCGATGGACTAAATATGAACACAGTCAAGGGACTTATGTTCAAACAGCCTCTCTTTGAGTTCTCAGGAGCCTGTGCAGGATGTGGTGAGACACCATATGTCAAGCTTCTTTCCCAGATTTGCGGAGAGAGAGCAATCATTGCAAATGCAACTGGGTGCTCATCAATCTACTCTGGAACATTCCCGACAATTCCTTATACGAAGAGGCAAGACGGAAGGGGACCTGCATGGGGCAACTCTCTCTTTGAGGATAACGCAGAGTATGGTCTTGGAATGAGACTCGCTGTCGATTCCAACAGAAATCTCCTCAAGATCAAGTGCGATGCTCTTATCAAGGCTGGATGCTCAGATAAGCTCAAGAGCGCTATTGAGAAGTGCTACTCACTCTGGGATGATCTTACAGAGGCATCAATTGATGCTCAGAAGGAAGTCCAGAAGGCTCTTGAAGAAGAGAAGGCAACTGATGCAAATAAGGCTCTTCTTGATAAGATCAAGGAGCTTCAGGATTGGTTCAGTGAGAAGAGCGTTCTCATTATCGGTGGCGACGGATGGGCATACGACATTGGCTATGGCGGAGTTGACCATGTAGTTGCAAGCGGCAAGAACGTAACTATTCTTGTTCTCGATACAGAGGTTTACTCCAATACTGGCGGACAGGCTTCTAAGGCAACTCCTATTGCGGCTGTTGCTAAGTTCGCAAATGCCGGAAAGCAGGTCGGAAAGAAGAACATGGGCTTCATGTGCATGAGCTATGGCCATGTATACGTAGCATCCTGTGCCCTTGGATATAACAGACAGCAGGCTCAGAAGTGCCTCCAGGAGGCAGTTGCCTACAACGGACCTTCGATTGTCTTCTGCTATGCTCCGTGTATCAACCATGGTATTAACATGAGATACTCACAGGTTGAGGCAAAGAAGGCAGTTGAGGCTGGCTACTGGCCACTCTATCGCTTCAATCCAAGCGAGGAGCCAGGAAAGAAGTTCACTTGGGAGACCAAGCCTGCTACAGCTGACTATGAGACCTTCATCAAGGGTGAGGTCAGATACTCTTCACTCTACAAGACTAACCCCGAGCACGCAGATGAGCTCTTTGCTAAGTCCGCAGAGGATGCAAAAGAGAGACTCAGATTCTATGAGGAGTGCGGTAAAGTCATTGGAGAGGTTCTCTAAAAAGACGCTTTTTACACAAGGCCAGTTAAATGCTGGCCTTGTTTTTTTCTTTATGATTGGAAAAAGCAATTACATTTCACCTTTGGGAAACCTCTCAATAGTCGAAGAGGATGGTGTTCTCAGAGAGATACGGTTTGGAAAAAGGGTAGAGGAGAGAGTGTCTGGAATTACTGAAAGAGTATCCAATTGGCTAGACTCCTACTTCAGGGGCGAGAGGAAAGAGATAGATTTTTGCTACGGGGGAATAGGATCTCCATTTGATATTTCCGTTTGGAGGGAGATAGAAGAGATTCCATATGGAGAGACCATATCCTATGGAGATATAGCAAGAAGCCTAAAAGACTCTCTATCATATAAAAATCCTCCCTTTAGAGCAGTCGGTGGCGCAGTTGGAAGAAACCCTCTTTTAATTGTTGTGCCATGCCATAGAGTTGTTGCTTCTCACTCTATTGGAGGCTTCGGGTGCGGCCTCGAGATTAAGAAGAGGCTTATGGAAATTGAGGGCATCCATTGGGAAACTCTTTCATAATTTTACATTTGCGCTTTGCGTTTTCTGAATTTTGACCCATAAAGAGAGTCCAATTAGCTCTTTGGCATTATATTTAGTCTGAGGAGAGTGAAATGGCAGACTTATATGAAGTGACTGTTAAGACAGAACTTGGAAAGTACCACGGGATTATAGAGTTTATCAAAGGCGAAGATGGCGCTCTTAGCGGCGTATTTGAGATAATGAGAAGCCGCTCTGATTTTACCGGAACCTATGATAAGGATGGAAATGTCGGCTTTAGCGGCTCTATAGACCTATCAGTTGGAAAGATCGACTACTCGGTAAGAGGAAGAATCGAGGGGAAGGAGTTCTTCGGCGAGGCCGATACCAAAGTCGGCAAATTTGAGATCAAGCCCTCAAAGAGAAAACCAAAGGAGCATAGATTCCCGTATGTTGGAGAGGATACTGAGAGCGCATCCCCTCTCGCCGAATATACAGATGTCGATGGAATAAACTGAGAATTTTATTAATTTGCATGCTGAGGCAGGGGAACCTGCCTTATTTTTTTGTGGTTCACGATAATCTTTTTGATTTTTATGAAATTCAAATGAACTTTTGAAAATAAAAATCTGGTTAGTCTTTCTACATGGTAAACTAATACAGAGGAAACTCAATACTAAAAGGGGGATACCCCCGTCAGGAGGAAAATGTATGAAGAAAGCATTATTTGCTTTGTTTGCCATGGTTTTCTTTACATCTATGATTTTCGCAGGTGGCGCAAGCGAGAGTTCAGCAGCAGTAGTTACCAATGCTGACAAGCCTCTCGTGTTCTACAACAGACAGCCATCAGACCCTGTTACCGGCGAGATCGATATGGACGCCATGAACCACAACAGTGCAACCTACTATGTCGGATTCGACGCAGCTGGCGGTGGAGCAGTTCAGGGACAGATGATCGTTGATTATCTAACTCAGAATGCAGTCGACAGAAATGGCGACGGAGTTCTTGGCTATGTGCTTGCAATCGGAGACGTTGGACACAATGACTCTAAGGCAAGAACAGAGGGCATTAGAAAGGCTCTTGGAACATGGAATGGCACAACTGATCCTGGTATCGTCAAGGACGGAGAGCTCACAGTCAACGGAAAGAGCTACAAGGTCGTCGAGCTTGATTCAAGAGCTATGACCGGAACCGATGGCTCAACTTGGAATGCAAACGCAGCAACAGATGCTATGCTCAACTGGGCAACAAGACTTGGAAACCAGATCGACTTTGTAGTATCCAACAACGATGGTATGGCAATGGGCATGCTCCAGGCTTCTAACTATCCAGCAGGCGTTCCAATCTTCGGTTATGACGCAAACGCAGATGCTCTCGAGGCAATCGTAGCCGGAACACTCACAGGAACAGTTACACAGAACGCTGACGCCCAGGCAGAGGCAACTCTCAGAGTACTCAGAAACCTCATGGATGGACTTTCGGGAGACGATGCAATCACAGTCGGTATCACAAAGGCCGATCAGTATGGCAACAAGATCTCTGCAGACTTCATGTATGTTCCAGAGACAAAGGCTCTTCTTGCTATGAACGCTCCTGTAACTTCAGCCAATGCTGCTGATCTTGCAACTGGCGCGAGAGACGCTGGCATAAAGCAGCTCCCAAGCGAAGTTCCTTCAAAGAGAGTTATCCTTACAGTCTACAATGCTTCCGATAACTTCCTATCAACACAGTATGTTCCTGCTCTTCAGTACTATGCACCATTGATGAACATTGTTCTCAATGTTGTACAGGGCGATGGACAGAACGAGTCTAACTCACTTGATAGATTCGAGAATCTCGGAAACTACGACGGATATGCAATCAACCTTGTTAGAACCAACTCCGCACAGGATTACATCAACAAGATTGAGAACTCTTAATCGATATTAGATTTCCTATAAGCATGTGGGGGCAGCCCCACATGCTTTTTTAGCATTTTTTTGGTGGGAGAGTATGAGCGAAAACGTACTTGAGATAAAGGGGCTTTCCAAGGCGTTTGCCAAGAATAAGGTGCTCGAGGGTATAAATCTTGAGGTTCAGAAGGGGCATGTCCTCGGCCTTATGGGAGAAAACGGTGCTGGCAAGTCTACGATTATGAAATGCCTTTTCGGTATCTATGCCAAAGATGAGGGACAGATACTTCTAGAGGGAAAGCCCGTTGACTTTAAGAGTCCCAAGGAAGCACTCGAAAATGGTGTTGCAATGGTTCATCAGGAATTGAATCAGTGCCTTGAGAGAACTGTTGTCGATAATTTGTTTTTGGGTCGCTATCCAGTAAAGGGCGGCGTTGTCGATGAGGGGAAGATGGAGAGAACCGCCAACTCCCTATTTGCCTCTTTGAAGATGAATGTCGATCCGCATACGGTTATGAAGACAATGTCTGTCTCTCAGCGACAGATGGTAGAGATAGCAAAGGCCGTTAGCTATGACTCCAAGATCATAGTTCTTGATGAGCCTACCTCCTCTTTGACGGAAAGAGAGGTAAAGAAGCTCTTTGAGATAGTAAATGAGCTTAAGGCAAAGGGCGTTGCATTTGTGTATATAACCCATAAGATGGATGAGGTATTCGAGGTCTGCGATGACGTTGCAGTCCTGAGAGATGGCAGGATGATAAGCTGTGAGCACGTTAAGGATACAAATATGAATAAGCTTATTGCAGCCATGGTTGGACGCTCCTTGGATAAGAGATACCCAGATGTAGACAATACCCCCGGAGAGGACTACATAGAGGTAAGAAATCTCTGTACAAAGTACGAGCCGAATCTAAAGGATATCTCATTCAAGGTTAAGAGGGGCGAGATATTCGGTCTCTATGGGCTTGTAGGAGCAGGGCGCTCTGAGCTTTTGGAGGCACTCTTTGGAATAAGGACAATCTCCTCCGGCGATGTCTTTGTCGATAAAAAGAGGGTGAGATTCAATTCATCCAAAGAGGCAATGGAATACAATTTTGCCCTTGTTACGGAAGAGAGAAAATTCAATGGAATGTTTGGAAAGGGAACTATTGAGTTCAATACCTGCATAACAAACCTTGAGGCATATAAGAAGAATGGCATTATATCCAATCAGAAGATGACTGAGGCCGCAGAGCGAGAGGTAAAGGTCATGAAGACCAAGTGCGTCTCCGTAAGCGAGCTTATAACAGCACTCTCCGGAGGCAACCAGCAGAAGGTCATCATCGGAAAGTGGCTTGAGAGAAGGCCGGATATCTTCTTGATGGATGAGCCGACAAGAGGTATCGACGTAGGAGCTAAGTATGAGATATACCAGCTCATCATCAATATGGCAAAAGAGGGAAAGACGATAATAGTCGTCTCATCCGAGATGCCAGAGATACTTGGAATTACAAATAGAATCGCAGTTATGTCCAATCATAGGATTGCGGGCATTGTAAATACCAAAGAGACTAATCAGGAAGAGCTATTAAGGCTTGCTGCTAAATACTTATAAGGGGTGGTCATATGAGTGAAGGCAATTTCGATATCAATCAGATTGTTCCAGGATCTGAGGATCCAAAGCTTCAAAAACTAATGAAGGAGCTTGAGGATCTCAGGCGCGATGGAATTAGCAGGGAGCTACTACTAAAAGAGGATTTGGCCTCAGTAAAGAGAGACAAGGTTCTCTCAAAGGATGAGAAGGCCAAAGAGATAGAGAAAATCAAAGAGGAGATAGTCAAGGCTAAAGGCATTGCCCTTGAGAGAAAGGACAAGATCAAGAGCATCGAGAAAGAGGCCGTAAGCTACTCTAATGCGCTCTATAAGCTATATGAGAAGAAGATTGTCGAGGAAGAGAACAATAAGATAAGAGACGCAAAGCTTTCTTATAAGGAGGAGCTCTCGAAAATCGATGTTGAAAGCGACAAGAGAGTAGAGAGAATCGAGAGTGGCTCTGGAGAGAAGAGAATCATCAAGGAAGAGGTTGCCGTTGCAAAGTATGAGGCAAACTCGGCTCGCCATGATGCCAAAAACAGACTCTCTGATATTATTCAGGCCTCCAAGGGGGTAAAGAATCAGATATATGTAGACCACATTCAGCAGAACAGGGCCTTCAGGAATGGAAAGACTAAGGCTGGTGAGGACATTGCTCTCAAGTGGAAGAACTACGTTGCCAATTTCAAGGCATCCCAGTTCTTCTTCTCAAATGGACTCTATATTGCAGTTATCATCTTCTTCATTATCTGTATAATCCTTGCTCCTATTAAGGTTGGGGCAAACCTCTTTACTCTTCCGAATATTCTGACGATATTCGAGCAGTGCTCAACGAGAATGTTCTACGCTCTCGGAGTTGCGGGTCTTATCCTTCTTGCAGGAACAGACCTCTCAGTTGGAAGAATGGTTGCAATGGGCGCAGTATTCACGGGTCTCTTTTTGCATCCGGGAAGAAACATCGTTACATTCTTTGGAATGGGACCATGGGACTTCTCAATGATTCCTATGTTCTGGAGAGTGATAATATCGCTCTTTGTCTCTATCTGCCTATGTGTTCTCTTTAGCTCATTCTCGGGCTTCTTTACGGCAAGGCTGAAGATACATCCATTTATTACAACGCTTTCAACTCAGCTTATAATCTATGGAATCCTCTTCTTTGGAACCTCTGGAACTCCAGTTGGATCGATTGATCAGAGCATAAGAAGCATGATTGGCGGACGATGGACACTGGGTGTTCTCGGTGGCCAGAGGATAATGTTCCCGAAGCTGATTATTCCAGCTGTAATTGCAATTGTAGTTGCATGGTTTATTTGGAATAAGACTACATTTGGAAAGAACATGTATGCAGTTGGCGGAAATAGCGAGGCGGCAGCTGTCTCTGGAATATCCGTATTCTGGGTGACTCTTGGAGTCTTTATCATGGCTGGTATCTTCTATGGATGCGGTGCATTCTTGGAGGCATTTAGGGCAAATGCATCTGCAGGAACCGGACAGGGCTATGAAACGGATGCTATTGCTGCCTGCGTTGTCGGAGGAATCTCATTCAACGGAGGAATAGGAAAGATAGGCGGCGCGGTGATGGGAGTCATTATATTCCAGGGCATGACCTATGCTCTCTCATTCCTTGGAATTGATACAAACCTTCAGTTTGTCTTCAGAGGCGTTATCATCATAGTCGCAGTTGCGCTTGATTCGATTAAGTATCTGAAGAAAAAATAATAGATTCCGGACTCTATGGGGTGTTGCTGAACTCGGTTTAGGCAACACCCCTTTTTTATTTTCCCGAGCTCTGATCTTCCCCATCTGAATCCTGCTATAGGATTGGAGCTCTGTCCTTCTGTGAATTTCTGGGCTTATATCTGCCATTTAGCAAAACTTTCACATATAGCCTTGTTCCCTCTCTTCCCATAGGGCACCCGGGGAAACTTCCGCTTTCACAAATCAGGGCCAGATAAATCCATGCATTCCAAATGCATATGGCGTCATATGGAGGGAAGCAGAAGAGATGGGCTATAGCGGCATCGGAGTCGATTCCCCT
>CANRIJ010000012.1 GCA_947630635.1 uncultured Spirochaetaceae bacterium
GCTCTGCTCGTATCCTGTGCTGCCAGCGCCCGCACTCTGCTGAGCATTCTGATAGACCTTCTGTCCCAGTTCCATAGAGTCTCTCTGAACCTGCTCGGCCTTGCTCTTAAGCTCATCAGCTGTTGCATTTGGATTAAGAAGTGCATCCTTTAGACTCTGGAGTGATGACTCAATTCTGCTCTTCTCATCAGAAGTGACCTTATCGCCATAGTCCTTTAGTGCCTTCTCAGTTGCATAGACAACGCTCTCAGCCTGGTTTCTGGCCTCGATTGTCTCTCTGGCCTTCTTATCCTCAGCGGCATGAGACTCTGCATCTCTTACCATTCTATCGATTTCAGCCTCTGAGAGACCTGATGAGGACTCGATTCTGATCTTCTGCTCCTTGCCAGTTCCCAAGTCCTTAGCAGATACGTGCACAATGCCGTTTGCATCGATATCGAATGTTACCTCAATCTGAGGCACTCCTCTCGGTGCCGGTGCAATTCCCTCAAGGTTGAAATTGCCAAGGGTTCTGTTCTGGCTTGCAAGCTCTCTCTCACCCTGAAGAACGTGAATAGAGACTGCTGTCTGTCCATCCGAAGCTGTTGAGAATATCTGGCTCTTTCTTGTAGGAATAGTCGTGTTCCTCTCGATAAGCTTTGTCGTCACTCCGCCAAGAGTCTCAATTCCAAGCGAGAGCGGTGTAACGTCCAACAAGAGAACATCCTTTACATCTCCCTTGAGAATACCGCCCTGGATTGCTGCTCCGACTGCTACTACCTCATCAGGATTTACTCCCTTGTGAGGATCCTTTCCGAAGAGGGTCTTTACCATCTCCTGAACCATTGGGATTCTTGTTGATCCGCCAACAAGAATAACCTCATCAATCTGATTGGCAGAGAGTCCGGCATCTTTCAATGCATTCTGGCAAGGGACCTTTGTCCTCTCAACAATCGGCTCAATCATCTGCTCGAACTTGGCTCTTGTAAGCTCCTTCTGAAGGTGCTTCGGACCCGTTGCATCTGCTGTTATAAATGGCAGATTGATTGTCGTTGTCGATGCAGAGGAGAGAGTGATCTTAGCCTGCTCTGACGCCTCTTTCAGTCTCTGAAGTGCCATCTTGTCCTTAGAAAGATCAATTCCGGTATCCTTCTTGAAATCAGAGATAAGCCAATCAATTATGACCTGATCGATATTATCTCCTCCAAGGTGGGTATCTCCGTTGGTTGACTTTACCTCGAAAACACCGTCTCCGAGCTCAAGAATTGAGATATCAAATGTGCCGCCTCCAAAGTCGTAGACAGCAATCTTCTCCTCCTTTGAGCTATCCTTGCCAAAGCCATATGCAAGAGCTGCTGCTGTTGGCTCATTGACGATTCTCTTGACCTCAAGTCCTGCAATCTTTCCAGCATCCTTAGTTGCCTGTCTCTGAGAGTCATTGAAGTACGCAGGCACTGTAATGACGGCCTCTGTAATTGGCTCTCCAAGATAGTCCTCAGCGGTTTTCTTCATCTTCTGGAGAATAATCGCAGAGATCTCCTGTGGGCTATAGAGCTTACCCTGAATATCGATTCTTACCTCATCATGCGGTCCCTCGACTACCTTATAAGGAACCATCTTTATCTCCTCAGAAACCTCATGATACTTTCTGCCCATGAATCTCTTGATTGAGTAAATGGTATTCTCGGGGTTTGTTACCATCTGGTTCTTTGCCGGTCTTCCGACAAGTCTCTCATCACCCTTAAATGCAACTACTGATGGTGTAGTTCTGTCTCCCTCGCTATTTGCAATAACGAGTGGCTCGTTTCCATCCATAACTGCTACGCAGCTATTGGTTGTTCCCAAATCAATTCCTATAATCTTTCCCATTTCGGTTCTCCTTGCTTTTTCAAAAATACTCTAAAGAGATTTTTCTCCTTACTTAAGATAATACATAACTAGGCTTTTGGCTTAGCTACTACTACAGAGGCTGGTCTCAAGACCTTACCGTGGAACTTATAGCCACGAGATATAACCTCTTCGACCTCATCGTCCTCAATTCCCTCTTTCTCAACAATAGAGAGTGCCTGCATGTCATTGGCATCGTACTTCTCGCCCTTTTTGCCAATGGTCTCCACTCCCCATTTGCTCTTAAGCATAGAGAGCATCTGATCCTCTACCATCTCAACGCCCTTTTTATAGCCCTCTACGTCATTTGTATTGGAGGCTTCAATGGCGATTGAGAAATTATTGAGAGGCTCAATGAGATCTTTGATGAGCGATTCATTTGCAAACTGAATTGCCCTCTCCTTCTCATCTCTGGCTCTCTTCTTGAAATTCTCAGTCTCTGCTGCCTCTCTAAGGCGCTCCTCTTTGAGTCTAGAGACCTCCTCTTCAAGCTTCTTGATTCTCTCGTTTCTCTCCTGAAGGATCAAATCGGCGTCTCTCTTGAGTCTCTCGTCATCCTCCGAGGCCTCAGTGACCTCTTCCTCCTTGGCTTCCATTTCAGCTTCCATCTCACTTCCAAGTGGCCCAAGGTCCTTCTCAAGGTCTTCCTTCTTCTTATCCGGCATTATCTTCTCCTTCTTACTCTTATCCTTTTTGCTCATCGTCTCTACCAATTACCTACCTTGATAGACTAATAATAATATTGTTATTTGAAAACTAGATGAATTTAACGTCAATTAGGAGAAATAAATATTTTTTCAGTCATCAGATAGGTCAATATCTTCATCTTCGGATGAGAAATCTTCATCAGAGTAGACCTCTATTCTCTCTTGAGGTTTTTTGGCCTTCTCAACACTCTCCCCTTTTATCTTTTCGACTTCCTTTTGGCTCATCTTGAGCTCAACAAGCTTTGCCTCTTCCTTAATGCGTTTTGAGTGGGTATTTCTAAACTCCTCTTCTGCATCCTGAATCTCACCTCTAAGCTTCTTAAGCTCATTTGAAAGGTCGCCCTTCTTCTTGTCTTCCTTCCAAAGCTCTTCCTTTTTGACTATGAGCTCCTCAGAGAGCCTTGAGAGCTCATTCTGGCTCTCTACTATCTTTCCCTTCAGACCCTGAAGTGTCTCTAGCGTCTCCTCTATCTTCTCTCCAGTGCCCCTCTGAATCAGATCGAAGGAATCAACGCTCTGAGAGGCAGTATCGGACATCTTATCAAGTATCTCCTTAGAGCTCTCTCTTATTCTCTTGATCTCCTCGTCGCTCTTTGAGATTGCGCTCTCAATGTCATCGGCAAGCACCCTCTTTGCCTTAGATGAAATCTTATCAATCTCATTGGAGAGCCTATCAATCAGCTGATCGCTCTTCTTCTCAATCTCATCTACCCTCTTCTGGCTCTCCAATACCCTATAACTCAGTCTGTCAGAGAAATCATCAATTGCCTTGGAAACCTCATCCTCTTTTTCCCTGAGAGTCTCCTCAATGCTATTCTTTCTCTCCTCGCTTGCGCTCTTTATATCCTCTATAGCAAGAGATATCTTCTGGTCTATCTCACCAGAGAGAGTCTCGGCTTTTAGATTGAAGTCTCTTGATAAAGCCTCGCCTTCGTCTCTATATGCATTGAGCTTAGACTCTGTCTTTCCTAAATTCTCCTCAATTCTATCAACTCTCTCTATAGTGCTCTCGAGTATTTCCTTTGCCTTTGTCTCAAAATCGCTTGATAGAAGCTCAATAGAGGTTCTCTCCTTCTCAGAGAGCTCCTCGAGTTCCTGCTTTTCCTTATCCAGCTCGTCTTTGAAAGAGGCGAGCATGGCCTCATTCTCGCTCTCCTGCTTATGTGCCATTGCCTTGAGGTTCTGCTCGGAAGATGCAACAAAACGGGCCATTTCGCTTCTCTGGTCCTGGACCTTGTTGATTGTGTTCTCGGCATCCTCTTGGAACTTGTCAGCAAACTCCCTTATCTTCTCAGCCTCGGCAACCTGCATCTTGACATCTGTTATTCTTGCCTCTGCCTGCTCGGTCTCGATCTTCAGCTTCTGAAGAGCAATACGATAGTTATTGCATACCTCTTCAAGATCATTGAGCTCCTTGGAGTGAACAAAGAGAAGATCTAGTGTCTCTTTCATCCTCTGGATGGTATCCTCTGCCTCCTTTCGCTTCTGGTCCACCTTATTGACTGCATCAAGAGTATCTGTCCTGATTCTGTCTACAGTGGCACCAACCTCGCTTCTGAAGCTCTGGATATTGTCTTTTAGAACCTTAAGCGCCTTGCTCTTTCTCTCGTTCATGCGCAGAACAATTGTAATAATCAAATTGAGAACAAAAGTAATGGCAATGGCGATCCAAAGCGCAGTATTATTCATCAAAACCTCCCATTTCAGAGAACCTTAGAGATAAAATCCTTCCAGTCTTTTGCAACAATATCTGCCATATTGTAAGACTTCTTATTCTTTCTGAAAATAAGACAGCTGTGCATGCCGCTCAGTTTTGATCCCACCACGTCCTTTCTATAGCTATCTCCAACGTAGAGTATTTTGCTCTCATCAAGGCCAAAGGAAGATGAGATTATGCTAAAGGGCGTTCTTGAGGGCTTGAAATGCCCAATCTCCTCAGAGGAGAGGGCAAACTCAAAATAGCCCTCGATTCCCATTGCCTTGAGCTTCACCCCAATTGGAAAATCTGAGAAGGCAGCAAGGCGAAGGCCATTGTCTTTGAGTTTATCCAGTGCCTCTGATAGGCCCTTCGCGCTCTTTATATTCCTATACTCCCTATCCCAGTTCTCCCTGAGCCTCTTCTCCTTCTTTATAAAGCGCTCTACCGAATCACGAGAAGAGTCTCCATATAAGATAGAGGCATTTCTTCTCTTGATCTCATCCTCGCTTAGGATATCCAAAAGTCCATAGCCATCCTCTTTTCTAATCTCCTTTCGCATCTTGTTGTATTTAAGTGCGAATACAGGGTCAAAAAAAGATGACTTAAAGAGGCGCACATCCATCTTCCATTTGGGATAGAGAGTTCCATCTATATCAAAGCAGACTGCCTTTATCTGGTTGTCTTCAATAAAGCTCATTTGGTTTTCTTCTGATTGGTATTTCGGAGAACTCTCTTGGCTCTCTCTATCTCCTTGCCCTTTCGAGCCCTGCCGCCTGGCTTATTAGAGAGCCCAGAAGCGCTCTTCTCCCTCTTCTTTGATTTGATAATTAGATTGATCTCTGCTTCCTTCTTATTCGGGCCATTGAGATTCTTGGACTCGCTTCGCTTTCTCTCTCTAAGCTGTATATCAATTGGAATATCTCTAAAGCCGAAGGTCTCCCTTATGGAATTCTTAAGATAGGATATGTAGGTATCTGGAAATGCGTAGATCCTATTCACAAAGAATAGAAATCTCACAGGACGAGCGCTGATCTGAGTGCCATACATGACCTTATAGTGGCCATTTGCTCCCCTTGGAGGCTCCTGTTTTGTCGTCCACTTCTTAAGAGCCTCATTCAGATCTGAGGTCTCCACTCTCTTATTAAGCTCCTTCCAAACCTTCCATACAGTATCCAATAAGAGCCCTATCTGGTCCCCTTCGAGAGCCGAGATCGGAATTAAAGGCGCAAATGAGAGAATTGGAAACAAGAATCGAGTTCTGTCCTTTATCGCCTCAATCTGATTTGGAATACCCTCAAGAAGGTCCATCTTATTCAAAGTGAGAATGCATCCCTTTCCTCTTCTGACAACTAGCTGGGCTATCTTCTTATCCTGCTCTGACACTCCCTCATTTATGTCTATCATCAAAAGAACAACATCTGCCTCATCGATTGTCTTAATGGCTCTATTAACCGAGTAGTACTCAACATCCTCCTCTACCTTTGACTTTCTTCTGATTCCAGCAGTATCAAGAACAGCATAATTTGTGCCCTTGTACTCAAAAGAGCCCTTCATTACGTCCCTGGTTGTTCCTGCAATCTCGGAGACTATGGAGATGTCTCTTCCAGTAAGAAGATTTATAAGGGTGGACTTGCCGGTATTCGGCTTTCCCATAATAGCTATCTTTATGCTATCTGGCTCCTCTGGAATGTCCTCAGTGCGCTCCATGTCCAATATTCCCAAGAGCGCATCCTCAAGCTCCTCAATTCCAGAGCCATGAGCTGCTGATACTGCGACAACCCTTGGAAAGCCATAGCTAAAGAAGTTCCATATCTGGTCCTCGCGCCTATAGTCATCAACCTTATTTACAGCTAAGACGACCTTATCGACATAAGGCCTGAGAGACTCCATGATGATCTCATCCTCTCCGGTTACCTCAGTGACATCCATCATAAAGACAATTGCATCGCTCTGATCGAGAAGGGAGAGCGACTTCTCGCTTACCTGATAATCCAGGCCCTCTTTCTCTGCCTTTATTCCACCGCTATCTACAAGTGTTACAGGATGATTTCCCAAAAGCCACCTCTCTGGAATAGGGTCTCTTGTAACACCGGGAGTTGGGTCTGTTATCGCTCTTCTCTTTCCAATTAGACGATTAAAGAGTGTCGACTTGCCTACATTAGGCCTTCCAATTATTGAAATCAGGGGAAGGCTCCTGTCAATATCTGCCTTGTTCTTTATCTCAAGCTCTTCTCTCATTGAAATCGCTTATCTCCTTTTTTATCTCACTGATCTCGCGCCTCTTTAAAACAGCGTCAGCAAGCCTCTTGCACTCCAAGTAGCTTAGGCTTCTGACTTTTCTCTTTGCCTCAAGTATAGAATGTGCAGAGACGGAGAGTTCGTCAAATCCCAATCCTATAAGAAGCGGAAGGTATGATATCTCACTTGCCATCTCTCCGCAAATGGCAACCCTGACATTATTCTCCGCTCCCGCGTCAACTACCCTCTTAAGAAGCCTCAATACACCGGGGTGAAGCGGCTCATATAGGTGCGATAATGTATCCTTTCCCCTATCTACTGCAATTGAGAACTGAATCAGATCATTTGTCCCGACGCTCATGAAATCAACCAAGGGTGCAATAAGGTCTGCAGTCATTGCAGCTGACGGAACCTCAATCATTGTTCCGACTCTTATGTTCTCATCAAATTCAATGCCCTTCTCCCTTAGCTCGTCCTTTACGCTCTCAAAATAGGAAAGCACCTCCTTAAGCTCATCGCGCGAGGAGATCATAGGAAACATTATCGCGGTATTCTTGTGTTTTGAGGCCTTTAGAATCGATACAAGCTGTCTATGGAAGATATCCTTATTCTTCATGCAGAAGCGAATAGATCTCATTCCGAGTGTCAGTGCACCAGACTCATCGCCCATTCCATCTAGGGCCTTATCTCCACCGATATCCAGAGTCCTGAATATCACATCCCCAACTCCCTCCATTTTCTCAGAGGCCTCTTCATAGATCTCCTCTCTTCTCATCTCATCATTCAATAGCTCTTTTCTAAGAAAAATGAACTCTGTTCTAAAGAGGCCTACGCCATCGGCTCCAGAGGAGATTGCAGTGTCTATGCCCTGAAGTCCCTCTACATTCGCCTTTATCATTATTCTTCTGCCATCTGTAGTAATAGAGGGCTTTGAAGCCTCCTTGTTTAGCTCTCTTAAGTATTTATTCCTCTCTTTTAAAAGCGCTTTGTAATTAGCTATCTCCTGCTTGTCTACTTTAGTTATTACAGTTCCGTCAAAGCCATTTATGATAATCCTCTCACCGCTTTGACAGCGCGAGGAGAGATCTATCAGCCCTACAACAAGAGGTATATTGAAGGCTCTTGCCAAAATTGCTATATGGCTTGTCTTTCCACCACGATCTAGGGCAATCCCCTTGATTTTCCCTACATCAGAGGATAAAAGCTCAGATACCAAGAGATAATCAGCAACGATTATTGAGTCTTCCTCTACCAAGAGGGTGCTTGAAGTGCCCGATATCTTCTCCATTAGCCTGATCTTCAGGTCATTGAGCTCTCTGCCTCTCTCTCTAAGGTACTCATCCTCAGAGCCCTCCAATAAAGCAACAAGCTTGTTGCCAGCAGCCTCTACTGCCCAAAGTGCGCTATGGCTGTGGTTCTCGATGTAATCTATGATTGAATCCCGAAAATCGGGATCCGACAGGAAGCTGACATGAGCATCGAGTATCTCCTTCTCATCCCTCAGAGATGATCCCAATAGCCTATAATATTCCTCCAAGAGCTCGCCCTTAGCATTTAAATAGAGGTCCTTCTCCCTTTGGATGTTCTTCTCGTCAATTGCAACATGGTCGACTTTGATATTGCTATGCCTATATACAAATGCCTTATTAAAGGCCAATCCTTCACTTACAGGCACACCAATATCGTTCATGTAAACATTTTAGTTGACGCAAAAGCATGAGTGCAAAGGAAATCATAAGATGACTCGTTTTGCACTGGGAAAAACATAAATCTGTTGAGTTAGTTATCAGGAGAAGAAATCAGAGATGGCTCCCATTATTCCCTTTCCGACAATTTTCTCGTCGGTATTGAGAATATCGACCCCGTTTAAGACCTAATACTAACCCTCGATTCTCAAAATTATGCCATCCCAGCTCTAATTGTATTTGCTCTCATATTAGGCAATCTTTCCGCTCTTATCCTCGTTTGTGTACTCTCCAGCTTTTGGAGATGAGAAGAAATTAAGGCCCAGAGTAGATTTGAACTAAACGCCTCCTACTATATCAGAGATCTCCTTTAAGCTGATATCAGGAATCTCAAAGCTCGATACCGAAGATGTCACTGAAGTGGCTGTCTTTGGATCAACGAGGCTATTCACCAGAGTCTCGTCACGGGGCTTCACCTCGTTTGTCTTACAGAAAAAGAGAGCAAATGCCATCAAGATTACAAACAATGGAAAAAGTGCCTTTTTTCATATAGCCACCATTTATAGCGACTCTAGATTTTCTGGGTTATGAATAGCATATAAGTAGTCTGTTGTTATACTTGAGGCGTTATTTTAAACTCTCAATATGAAAGACGGGATACAAGATGAGAGCAGAAGACCACGAGTCAGATACTTCTTTATCTTCTCAATTCTGCTTTTTGTATATATTGGAATACTCACTGGAGTAGCATGGCCCTATGCAAAGGCCAATTTCTTGAAATTCAGGCTGAAAGAGCATTATGAGCTCTTTAAGATGGAAGAGGCGGGAATAATGAGCGAGCCTCTTACATTGGTATTCTACTCGCCAACTGGTCCAGTAAAAGTAGAGAGATCTGTGAGAACACACGATGAGGACTATCTTCATCTAATACTTGAGGCACTCCTAAAGGGCCCCGACGAGAATGCCCTTAGACTAGGCTACGTATCATATATTCCCGAAGGCACAAGGCTAATTGGGGCCTCTGAGATCAATGGAATTGTATTTGCAGACTTCTCATCTGAAATAGAGAAGAGTCCATATCTAAGTGCCGCACTTGAGGAGATTAAAGAGACTCTAACTCAAACTGGAAAATACTACGAAGTCCACATCCTCTCAAGTGGAAAAGAGATTCAGGACCTAATTTAGATAGTTATACGCTTAATTGAGAGTGCCTTCTTGCTCTCTTTGTCAATCTCGATCAGAACACCCTGTATGTTGCCCTTTTTATCAGAGCTCTGAGGCTTGACAGGAAGCTGCGTAAGCTGCCTCTCTATTGCATTCTCGCTCTTGCCGCCTATTACTTCTCTCAGGGCGCCTGTAATGCCAAGATCTGTTATATATGCCGTTCCCTTTGGCAGGATTCTCTCATCAGAGGTCTGCACATGGGTATGAGTCCCAACAACTGCAGTGGCTCTTCCATCAAGCACATATGCAAGAGCCTCCTTCTCCATAGGCTCCTCAGCATGGAAATCCACGAAAATAAGCGAGGTTTCCTCCAAAACCCTATTAACAAGCTCCTCTCCCTTTTTAAAGGGGTCGTCAATGGAAATCATATTTATTCTGCCTTGAAGATTCACTACTGCATACTTAATGCCATTCTTCTCGACTACAGTAAATCCCTTTCCAGGAGAGGTCTCTGGATAGTTTGCAGGACGCAGAATATCATTCTTCTCATTTAATAGGAGAGCTATATCCTGGACTTCCCAAATATGGTTTCCGCTTGTTATTACGTCAACACCTGCACTCTTAATACGCTCATAGTCCTCTCTTGTTATCCCAAATCCCATATTGGCGTTCTCGCCATTTGCAATAACAAAATCGACATTGCAGGCCTCAATAAAAGAGGGTAGCCCTCTCTCGAGGGCCCCCATTCCACTTACGCCTGAAATATCTCCTAAAAGCAAGACTAAGAGACGCTGGCTCATTTACTTTGCATACTCCACAGCTCTAGTTTCGCGGATAATGGTAATCTTTATCTTTCCAGGATATCTGAGCTCTGCCTCAATCCTCTCAGCAATCTGCTGAGCAAGGTGCTTGGACTCATCATCAGATATCTTATCTGCATTAACCATGATTCTGAGCTCTCTTCCTGCCTGAATAGCAAAAGCGTTATCAACGCCATCAAAGCCTTTGGCAATAGACTCAAGAGACTCAAGCCTCTTAATGTAATTGTCCAGCGACTCCCTTCTTGCTCCAGGTCGTGAGGCGGATATTGCATCGGCAATCTGAACTATAATCGCCTCAACAGAGGTAGGCTCTGTGTCGTTATGATGGGCAAGAACGCAATTGACAACCCTTGGGTCCTCGCCTAGCCTCTTCACAAGCTCAGCTCCTAGCTCTGCATGGTTTGCCTCACTCTCGGTCTCTGCACCCTTTCCGATATCATGCAGAAGTCCTCCACGCATCGCAATTTCGCTATTTGCTCCCACCTCAGATGCAATCATGCCAGCCAATATTGCAACCTCCTTGGAATGGAGAAGCACATTCTGTCCATAGCTCGTTCTGAAATGGAGTCTTCCAAGGGCTCTGATCATCTCAGTTGAGATATTGTGGATTCCAAGATCGAATACTACCTTCTCTCCTTCGTCTACAATAATTCTTCCGACTTCCTTGGAGACCTTGTTTACTACTTCCTCAATTCTCGCAGGATGTATTCTTCCATCTTGCACCAAGCGCTCAAGAGCAACACGGGCAATCTCTTTTCTTACTGGGTCAAAGCAGGATATTACAACAGCCTCTGGAGTATCATCGATGATAATATCCACTCCAGTAAGCGTCTCAAGGGTTCTTATGTTTCTGCCCTCTCTGCCGATTATCCTGCCCTTCATCTCATCAGATGGAAGACTGACGGATGTAATTGTCGTCTCGCCGACAACCTCAGTTGCGATTCTCTGAATTGTCGTTACGATGATATCTCTGGCCTTTCTATCAGCCACAAGCTGAGCCTCGGCCTCTATCTTGTTTATATATACCTGGCCTTCGCGCTCTGCATGAGATTTCATCTCATCTATGAGGATGCCCTTTGCCTCCTCATGAGTCATCTGAGCAACCCTCTCTAGCTCCAAAGAGAGGTTCTGCTCTCTTTCCTCATTCTCTTTTTCGCTCTTTTCGAGCTTTTCGGCCCTTTCTCCTAGTTGTAGCTTGAGATCTTCTATCTCCTGTAGCTTCTTATCAAGATTCGCTTCCTTCTGCACGAGTCTGTTTTCTTTTCTCTGCAGATCCGATCGTGTCTCCTTTGCCTCATTTTCCTGGGCTATACGCTCGCTCTGGAGCTCTTCCCGGGTCCTAAGGATTATCTCCTTTGCCTCTGCCTCTGCATCCCTCTGAGCCTCTTCCTGAAGACGCTTGGCTCGTTGCTCAGCAGCGGTCAACTTAAACTTAGCAAAAATCCAACGGCCTATAAAGCCAATAGCAATTCCAGCAATACAACATAGGAGGCCTACCAATACCACTGTCAACATAGTATCAATACTCCTCTATATTCTTTAATTTTGAGTTTCTATAAAATACAGATTACTGTCAAGCTAAAGAGCTAAACCGTTTATAAACATGGAAATAACAGACTCCAGAGTACAAGCTGAGATAATAAGATCACTTAAAATCCAATGAGAAATTATTTCTATCTAATAGATACACAAACTCCTATTTTCACTCTATAGGCTCTTTTGAATTATTTGGATATTCGGCTGATGCTAAAATAGCAGAATGGAAAAGGGCCAGCTCTTCTATAAAACGACACTCGAAAGATACTCAGAGGATATGAGAATGTCGGGGTTCAACTCCTACTATGGAGCACCTGGAGACTATAGGATCTTTATGAAATTCCTCAACTTTGAATATGGCTCAGATAGATTCTACAGACAAACGATAGATGCCTACTATGAGTATCTAAGCGGAAACAAAAAGGCAAAACACAGAGTTGGAATGGAGGACCTTCCAATCTTTGAGGAATATAGGCTGATTGCCTTCAAAGACTGGAAAATAGAAAATTACGAGGATAATTACATTACCCAGCTAAATAGAGAAATAGAGGTCAGAGTAGATACTCTCCTCATTAGGGAAGTCGCACTGACAAACGGCAAGATTTACGCTCGCTGCCTGAAGCCAGATTTCATCGGCCTTTCATATTCTTTTGGCTCTCAGTGGGTGATTCCAGAGGATAGCGTTGCAGCCTACCCAGAGACGATAGAGACGGATTCCCCGAATTTCAGCATGAGACTCTACATTGAAGAAGAGGCATATGATAGCGAAAAAAGGCTAATGGAGGATCTGAGAAGCGGAGACAAAATAGATTTAAGAGAATTTCTAAGAGAGATAATAGAGAGCTGAAAAAAACCGCCACTCTCGGTGGCGGCTCTCTCTTAAACGCGCTGAATTACTCTGCCTTTGCCTCTTTAGCCTTAGCCTTTGGCTCATCTTTCCTGGCCTTGGAAGAAGCCTTTTTCTTGTCATCTTTTTTGGCCTTCTTCTCTGGCTTCTTAGTCTTCTCCACCAGCTCAAGAAGAACCATTTCAGCGGCATCACCGTTTCTATAGCCAACCTTCAGAATTCTTGTATATCCACCTGGCCTAGAAACAAACATAGGAGAAATCTCTGTAAAGAGCTTTGTTACCATGTCCTCATCAAAGAGAACTCTTGCAACCTGTCTTCTGTTATGAACAGAATCGACTTTGGCTCTTGTTATGAGCTTCTCAGCCAATCTCTGAGCCTCTTTGGCCTTAGCCTTGGTAGTCTCGATTCTCTCATATCTGAAAAGGGATGTCACAAGATTTCTCTTGAGAGCCTTTCTCTCACTATGTGTTCTCGAGAGTGCATTAAAACCTAATCTATGCCTCATTTTCCACTTCCTTATTCTCTGGGAGCCTAATTGATTTCTTTAGGACACTGAAATCTGTCATGCCCAAAGTAAGTCCCCATTCACTAAGCTTTTCTTTGATTTCCAAAAGACTCTTCTTACCGAAGTTCCTTGTCTTGGCAATCTCGTCCTCAGTCTTCTTTGCTAAGTCGCCGATTGTCTTTATGCCGGCATTCTTAAGACAATTTGAAGATCTAACTGTAAGCTCAAGCTCTTCAACAGGAGTATCGAGAAGCCTCTTGATCTTCTCTTCCTCTTCGTCGATTACTTCGCTTACTGCAATCTGACTCTCATCAAAATTGATGAAAATCGTATAGTGCTCTTTTAGTATCTTCGCTGCCTCTCCCAGTGCGTTTTCAGGAGAGATAGTGCCATCAGTCCAGACTTCAAGTGTAAGCTTCTCATACTCTTTCCTCTGTCCGACTCTAGTCTGCTCTATATCGAACTTGACCCTCTTTACCGGAGAGAAGAAAGCATCAAGATAGATAAGTCCGGGCTCTTCGCCATACTTCTCATTGTACTCTGCTGGAACGTATCCTCTTCCAAGATTGATCTGAGCCTCGATTTCAAGGTCGCAATCATCCATCATAGTAAGGATTACCTGCTCTGGATTCTCTATTCTGACGGTATCTCTCTCGAAATCCTTGCCAGTGATGACTCCAGGGCCCTTACATGGGATTGTAATGACAGTTCCATCGCTGTCTTCGACCATGCGAATCTGAAGTTTCTTGATATTAGCTATGATATCGAAAATATCCTCTCTAACACCGCGAAGAGACTCAAACTCACTTGCAACAAATATCGGCTCCTTAAGCTCAGTATCCTTGAATTCGACAAACCTGATCGCCGTAACTGCATATCCCTGAATAGAGGAGAGCAGAACTCTTCTCAAAGAGTTGCCGACTGTTGTTCCCATGCCCTCCACATAGGGATAAGAGATGAATTTGCCATAATCCTTTGTCCCTATTGGCTGCTCTGTGAACACCTTATCGGGTCTCTTGAAATCCTTAAGAAGATTTTTTCTTGCCATGTTTACTCCTAAATCAAGCCACTAAGCGTCATACACGTCTAGTCTTGCGTGGGCGACATCCATTGTGTGGGATCGGGGTAACGTCCTTAATTGACCTCACCTTCAGTCCAAGTGTTCCAAGAGTTCTTATTGCACTCTCTCTTCCAACACCAGGTCCCTTAACAAATACGTTAACCTCTTTCAGGCCAACATCGACTGCCTTTTTCCCTGCTGTCTCACAGATTGTCTGAGCAGCATATGGAGTAGACTTCTTTGCGCCTCTGAATCCGAGTCCACCTGCTGAAGCCCAAGAAATAGCATTTCCGTCTAAGTCGGTAAAAGTGATAATCGTATTATTAAAAGTCGCCTGAATATAGACATTTCCTTCAATAACGGTCTTCTTGACTTTTTTCTTTGCTGTAGCCATTTACCTATCCTTATTTCTTCTTCCCTGCAACGGTCTTCTTCTTGCCCTTTCTAGTACGAGCATTGGTCTTTGTCCTCTGCCCTCTGACAGGAAGTCCCTTTCTGTGCCTAAGGCCTCTGTAGCATCCGATATCCATAAGTCTCTTGATGTTGAGAGCTACTTCGGTTCTCAGATGTCCCTCAATCTTGTACTCATCCTCAATAACCTTTCTGAGTATGGCTATATCGTCTGAAGAAAGAGAATTGATTTTGACCTCAGGGTCAATGTTAGTCTTCTGGCAAATCTGCTCAGCAGAGGTTCTGCCGATTCCGTAGATATATGTCAGTGCGATCTTAACTGCCTTATTCGGCAAGTCAACACCTGCTATACGCGCCATCTTATACTTGGCCTCCTACCTTATTTCTGTCTCTGCTTATGCTTTGGGTTCTCACAGATGATGCGTACAACACCGCGTCTCTTGATAACCTTGCATTTGTCACAAATCGGTTTGACACTAGCTCTTACTTTCATAGCGCCGTCTCCTTAGATTTTGTTAGTCTTCCTTCTCTTGGACTTGTATTCCTTGGAAATGTTGTGCTGACCAAGTTCAGCCTCTAGCTGGCTGACAGTCTCAAGAGCTACTCCGACCATAATAATTAACGATGTGCCACCAAAGAGCATTGCGACCTGGCTCGGCAAATTGAAAGCAAGCTGCACAAGCGTAGGAATGAGAGCAATGAAGGCAAGGAAGATAGCTCCGGAGAAAGCAACCCTGTTGATGACCTTTCTCAGATAATCTTCCAAAACCGATACTGGCTTTCCAGTCTCCTTGGAGTAAACAATGTTGTGTGTTTTCGGGTCCTTCTTGAAGCCGGTTCCAATGCCAGGCACTGTACCGCCATTCGATCTGATATTCTCAGCAATCTCATCTGGTCTGAGAACAAGAGATGTGTAGAAGAAAGCAAACGCCAGAATCAAGACTGTGTAGATGATTAGATACGGGGCTTTAACAGGATTCAGGAAGTCTGCAATGGCTCGAAGCCAACCAACGTTTGAGTTATAGCCAAGCTGAAGTGGGAAGGAAAGAAGTGTAGATGCGAAGATAACTGGGATAACTCCCGATGGGTTGATCTTGATTGGGAAGAATGTATTCTGCCCTCTGTACATCTTGTTTCCAACCTGTCTGTTGGCATAGATAACCGTAATCTTTCTCTGTCCCTTCTCTTCGTAGACAACAAGTGCCACAACAAAGAAGAACATGATTACTATTACGACAATTGAAAGAGGATTGATTGTTCTGTTGATAATGCCGCTGACAACAGTAATAACTCCATTTGGAATCCTTGCTACTATACCAGCAAAAATCAATAAGGAGATACCATTTCCGATACCATATTGGGTTATCTTCTCTCCAAACCAAACCTCAAGCATTGATCCAGCAGTAACGCTTATAATCGCTATGGCAATAAACCAGCCAACTGGAATGGATATTGCATTCGGGATCTGTCTTGCATAAACAGATGCAGCAAGAGCCTGAATAGCACAAACCAATATGGTACCATATCTTGTATACTGCTGAATCTTCTTTGATCCCTGCGGATCCTCTGCAAGTCTCTTAAGCGCAGGCACAACAACCATCAAAAGCTGAATTATGATCTGCGTGCTGATGTAAGGCATAACGCCCAACATGAATATTGAGAAGTTTGCGAAGGCTCCACCGGAAAAGAAGTTCAAATAATCGGTAAAGGCATTAACGTTGCTATCGAAGTAATCCATAACAACGCTTGGATTAATACCAGGAATTGGAAGATATGCTCCAATTCTGGTCACAATAAGCAGACCAATTGTGAAGAATATCTTCCTTCTAATGTCCTTTATCCTAAACGATTCAACCAGTGTATTTGCCATAGTTTTCCTTTAGTCTTCCTTAACGCTCCCCCCAGCGTTCTCGATAGCAGCCTTGGCAGAAGCGGAGAGTGCTAATCCCTCAACCTGGACCTTTTTCTTGATCTCGCCATTAGCGAGTATCTTGGCCTTGGTCTTCTTGCCCTTGATTATTCCCCTTTCTCTGAGGCTCTCATCAGAGACAACCTCTCCATCCTCATAGAAATCATCGATAATGGATAGGGAAACAGGCTGATACTCAACCTTGAATGGATAGTTGGAGAAACCTCTTCTGGCTACTCTTCTGTACAGAGGCATCTGTCCTCCCTCGAAGCCCGGTCTTACTCCACCACCAGAGCGGCTATTCTGACCATTGTTTCCTCTTCCGCAGGTTCTGCCTTTAGATGAGGAGCCTCTGCCGACTCTTGTTTTGCTCTTGGTTGATCCAACGGGTTTGACAATCTGTGCCATTCTATACCTCCTCAACCTTTACGAGGTGATGAATAACATTGATCATACCCCTGAAAACTGGGTTGTCTTCCTTGACAACGTAACTGTTGATTCTCTTTAAACCCAAAGCCTTGACCGTCTTCCTCTGATTTGGGAGAGTTCCGGCAACGCTTCTGATAAGTGTGATTTTAACCTGTGCCATATTAGTTCCACATATCCTTTAGGGACTTGCCTCTTGAGTGAGCGACCTTCTTTGCATCAAACATATGCTCAAATGCATCAAAAGTTGCCTTTACGGTGTTGATTCCGTTTCTAGATCCAAGCGACTTAGAGAGTACGTCCTTAATACCGGCTGCATCACAGACTAGTCTGACTGCTCCACCTGCGATAACTCCTGTGCCAGGAACAGCAGGCTTCAGAAGAACCTGGGCGCTCTTGTAATTGCCGATTATATCGTGGGGAATTGTTGTTCCCTTGAGAGGAACCTCCATTGTGCTCTTCTTTGCCTTCTCAGTAGCCTTTCGAATTGCATCGGTTACATCGTTGGCCTTTCCAAAGCCATAGCCTACTCTGCCATTTCTGTCTCCAACGACGACCATTGCGGAGAATGAGAATCTTCTTCCGCCTTTTACGACCTTGGCAACACGATTGAGCTTGACTAGCTTTTCTGTGAATTCGTCTTTAACTTCTTTTTCTCTGGCTTTTTCCATAGCATCCCCTAGAACTTAACACCGGCCTTTCTGGCCCCTTCGGCAATGCTCTTGACTATTCCATGGTACTTATAGCCATTTCTGTCAAAAACTACCATCTCGATGTTCTTATCAAGGCATCTCTTTCCAATTTCCATTCCAAGTTTCTCAGCATCCTCAACACAGTTTTTCAGAGCCTTGAGCTCCTCCTCAACTGTACCAGCAGAAGCCAATGTGTGACCTAGCTTATCGTCAACAACCTGGACATACATATGCCTATTAGACCTGAAAACAGTCATTCTCGGTCTCAAAGCGGTTCCAGAAACAGTCTTTCTGATATGCTTCTTTCTCTTTAGGCGTCTTCTGATCTTATCTACCTGTCTATTCATATAGCACCGCCTTATTTCTTACCGCCGGACTTACCGACTTTTCGTCTGATGACTTCATTCTCATACTTAATGCCCTTTCCCTTATAAGGCTCAGGCTTTCTGAGAGATCTGATTTCAGCACTGACCTGACCAACTCTCTGCTTATTGATTCCAGAGACTGTAATCTTTGCAGGTCCATCGGTCTGGATAGTAATTCCCTCTGGAACGATGTACTCAATTGGATCTGAATAGCCAAGGTTGAGATTGAGAATCTTACCATTCTGTCCCATCTCTGCCTTATAGCCTACGCCGTTAATCAGAAGGACCTTGCTGAATCCCTGTGTTACACCAATTATCATGTTGTTGATAAGCTGCCTATAAAGACCATGGAATGCCTTTGAAGCCTTCTCATCATCAAATCTGGTAACTGTTACAACACCAGGTGCTATATCGACTTTTACCTCTGGTCTGACATCCTGCGTCAAAGTTCCCTTTGGTCCCTTAACAGTAACGATGCCATCTTCCATCTTTACTTCTACTCCTGCAGGAACAGTAATTGGAAGCTTTCCTATTCTTGACATATTCTCCCTCCTACCATACCGTGCAGATCAGCTCTCCGCCCACTCTGGCCTCTTTAGCCTTCTTTCCGGTTATGACACCTGTGGATGAAGAGACAACAACGACTCCGATTCCATTGTAAATGGATGGGAGATCCTTATATCCACAATAGACTCTTCTGCCTGGAGTAGAGACCCTCTTGATTCCATGAATAACAGGAACCTGATTGTCATCATACTTAAGGAAAATCCTTATAAAGGGCAGATCGTCTTTTGTGACTTTCTTGAAATTCTTGATGAATCCCTCGTTCTTAAGAATCTTGATTATCTGAAGCTTAAGATTGGAGGAAGAAACATCTACTTTCTCATGCTTTGCTGCACTAGCGTTTCTTATTTTAGTGAGCATATCTGCAATTGGATCGCTAACTGACATTTTCCTTCTCCTACCAGCTTGACTTTGTAACTCCAGGAATCTGACCCTCTGAGGCTAGCTTCCTAAAGCAAATTCTGCACATATCGAAATCGCGCATATACCCACGTGGTCTTCCGCAAATTCTGCATCGATTATATTTTCTTGTTGAGAACTTAGGCTCTCTCTTGCATTTGATTATCAAAGATTTTTTAGCCATCTAACTCTCTCCTTACTTTGCAAAAGGCATTCCGAGCTCTTTAAGAAGGGCAAAACCCTGCTCGTCATTCTTCGCAGTTGTAACGATTGCGATATTGAAGCCGCTAATGCGCTCTATCTTATCGTAATCGATCTCGGGGAAGATTATCTGCTCAGTGATACCAAGAGAATAGTTTCCTCTTCCATCAAAAGCAGTGGCCTTAACACCCTTGAAATCCTTAACACGAGGAAGAGCAATAGAGATAAGTCTCTCTAAGAAGTACCACATATTGTCTCCTCTGAGAGTGACCATTGCTCCGATTTCCATTCCCTCTCTTACCTTGAAGTTAGCGATGGACTTCTTAGCCTTGGTCTTTACAACATGCTGTCCTGTTATCTGCTCAAGCTCTTTTACACAAGCATCAAGAAGCTTCTTATTTGTAATAGCCTCTCCAACACCAGCTGATACCGTAACCTTCTCGATTCTTGGAATCTCCATTGGGGATTTGAATCCAAACTCCTTCTGAAGAGCCGGGCGTACGGTATCCATATATTTTCTCTTAAGATTTGGTACGAATTTCTCTTCTGCCATTAGAGTACCTCACCTGTCTTCTTTGCGTATCTGACCTTCTTCCCATCAACCATCTTGTAGCCGACTCTGGAGGTCTGTCCGCCCTTTACAAGGAGCGCCACGTTAGAGATGTGGATCGGTCCCTCTACTTCGATAATGCCGCCTTTGTCCTGAGTGGTCTTTTTCTTAACTGCCTTCTTAATCATATTGCAGCCCTGAACATAGACTCTCTCTTTCTTAGGCTCGCACTTTACAATCCTACCGGTCTTGCCTTTATCCTTGCCGGTAATGATTTTGACTGTGTCGTTCTTCTTCAGTCTCATAGTCTCTCCTACAACACTTCCGGAGCGAGTGAGACAATCTTCATAAAGCCCTCTCTGAGCTCTCTTGCTACTGGCCCGAAGATTCTCTTTCCTCGCGGGTTATTGTTGGCATCAATGATTACGCAAGCGTTATCATCGAACCTGATATATGTACCGTCAGGTCGTCGGTATTCCTTCTTTGTTCGGACGATAACTGCCTTAAGCACATCGCCCTTCTTTATAGCTGCATTTGGAAGTGCATCCTTAACGGCAACTACGATGATATCGCCAATACCGGCAATATATCTATGGCTTCCGCCAAGAACCTTAATGCACTGGACTCTCTTAGCCCCGCTGTTGTCAGCCACATTCAAATAAGTCTGCATCTGTACCATGGCTATTCTCCTTTAGCGAGCTCTCTCAACTATTTCCTCAAGCATCCAGCACTTGTCCTTGCTGAGGTGTCTCCACTCTACGACCCTAACTGTATCCCCGATATGGGCATCGTTATTTGGATCATGAGCCTTTAGTTTCTTAGTCTTAACGACATACTTCTTATAAAGAGGATGGAGCGTTCTGTTGGTAACAGCCACGACGATGGTCTTATCCATCTTATCGCTCACAACCTGACCAGTCATTCTTTTTCTATTCTCGTACATACTCTTTCACCCTACTTAGAAGAAGCTGCCTTATCGATTCCAAGCTCAATTGCTCTGATTCTTGTATTGATCCTAGCAATATTGTGTCTTGTATTCTTGATCGCCATCTGGTTCTCAAGAGTTCCAAGCTGCTTCTTGAATCTGAGATCAACAAGCTCTTTGTACAGCTCATCGCGCTTTGCGAGAAGCTCTTTGTAGCTGAGTTCCTTATATGACTTAGACTTCATATCTACTCCTGTTCAACTCTAGAGACAAACTTTGTCTTTATGGGGAGCTTAGAAGCAGCGAGAGAGAAAGCCTCTTTAGCCAGAGCCTCATCGACTCCGCCCATCTCAAACATGATTGCGCCGGTCTTAACAACTGCGACCCATCCTTCTGGAGCACCCTTTCCGTTTCCCTGTCTTGTCTCAGCAGGCTTTTTTGTGTAGGGCATATCTGGGAAGATTCTGATCCATATCTTCCCGCCTCTCTTGATGTGACGTGTCATAGCA
>CANRIJ010000013.1 GCA_947630635.1 uncultured Spirochaetaceae bacterium
GGAGGGGACTGCGGGGCCAGCTCGGTCAATGATGTGCTCAATCGGCGATGAGAGCATAGATGGCAGGCCTTATTCGGAATATGCCAAGAAGGCAAGGGAATGGATATTTGCGCATGGCGGCTTTGAGAAGGTCTCTGAGTGGGGGTTGATTTAGCGCCCTGAGTGGCGAAAGGAGCATATATGAGAAAAATCGTCTTTGTTCTATTTGCTCTTCTGATCTCGATGTCGGCTGCATTCGCAGGCGTTTTCGAGTCCGATTCGAGTAGCATTGTCTTTGAGTTCAAGGAGCCAGCGGCTATTTTAGAGGGGACTTATCTTCTGTCCTATGATAATGGAGCTATTTCTGTCAGTCCTTCGGAAATGCCCTTGTTGACTGGGGATGAGTGCCTGGCGGTGGACAGCCTTCTGAATGTCTATGCGGATCTTGGCGATAAGGTTTTTGCTATTCTGCTATGGGATATAGATATTCCTGCCGGAAGATATTCTGTGGTCTTTGAGAATCTCGGCGACAGAGTCGATTATCTTAGCATATCGGTTCTATAGCAGAGGCCTTGCAAATGGAGAGAGGAAGATGAATCTGACAATTATGGCAGTTCCCTATAGCGAAATAGCCTCAATACCAATTGACTTAGCGAGTATAGCCATACTTGTTCTTCTGTATGATCAGTCAGAGTTCAGTATTCGATTCAAAAGATCGGAGAATTCGATGATATCCTATGTATTCTCAGAGAATTCCAGAAGAAAATACTTCTCTCGCTATTGCGATATTTCTGATGCTCCTTCTACCATTGGCAGTGCAATTGAGTTCGCAACAGACCTGGAAGAGGACGAGATATTTAGGATAAAGGTGTTTGCAATATGATTGGAAGCGCAATTGAGCCGATCTTCAGCATTTGCGATATCGGGGAGCTTATGGGAGATATCATATGCTTGAGAAATGAGTATGCCGAAATACCTCATGTAGTAGGAGAATGCGATATAAAGATCGGCCTTTTGGAGCAGATACTGGAGAACAGGGGAATCTATGCAAAATATGCCACTACGGAGTTCTCCGTGTATCAAGGCATTGAGAATACGCCATGCACGAAGAATGACATAGGTCTGATAGTGCGGGCTGAGCTTTTAGATGAGAAGACAGGCAAGCTGATATTCAGGGTGAGTTTTCACAAGTCCGAGAATGAGGGCTACTGGGTTTCGAAGTGCAGATGGAGAGAGAAATGAAAAGAAGGCTTTCGAAGATATTGAATGAGATAATCGAGCTTGTTAGCTCCTATAACGCTTATGCGAGAACCAGAACATATGGAAGGGAAGAGGCTTATACGAGGCTTGACAATATGGATGCTCTCAAGGCTTCCATTTATGAGGATCTGGATGAAGTAAGGGCAGAGTCGGGTGAGATATGGTGCATATCTATTGCAGATGGGCTGATCTCCAGAGTATGCAGACTTGACTGCGATGGGAATATCGAGAAGGTCTTGGTGGAGATTGAATGAAAGTAAAAAGAGTTATAGATGAGAATTTCTATTTCTGCAACGTCTTACATAGACTGAACGAATACCACGAAATCCCAGAGTGCACGGCAATAGACGCTATGAATATCAGAGCCGATTTAGCGGAATCAGTTGCGGATTTGCTTTCAGAAGATGACGTGGCATATCCAAGCGATTTGAGAACTGTTGGGGCGCATAAATGGGTAGAGCGAATGATAAGAGACCCGGATTGCTATGCAAGAGCGAGGGTTTGCTTGCATGAGCAAAAGGCTTTAGCGGAAGTTTTTGATAAATTGTATAAATCATAGGAGAAGCATATGGAGCAAATTAAGAAAGAGCTTGAATATTGGCTTAGTAAAAGAGATGCAGAAGAAAAAAAGGCTTCAGGCAAATTAACTGCTATCATAACCTACAGCGCATTGGTGGTTGCGCCAATTCTATTCCTGGTTATGTCTATGGTCTCATTTTGTCAGAGAGCTATATTTATTGGAATCTTAGAGTTTTTGGCATTTGCGATTTTAGGTGCCGCTGCGGTGGTTTCCACGATCTCCGAGGTTTCCGGCGTAGTATCTGACATGGGTGCTGATATGATCGCCAAATACTCATCGGATCTCCTGGCGGAGCTTGAGAGCGAGAAGGCAGAAAAGAGCTTGGAATCAGTCAAGATCGCAGTTGATAAGGCCAAGCAGCAATTTGAGCCCGTGTTTGGGAATTCTCAAGAGAGCGCAGATTCGGCATTCGCCTGATCTGCTGTGTTTTTCTCTATTTTTATTTATTTTGGGGCCTCTTTTGGGGCTCCTTTTTTTTTATCTGCGATTTTGTCTAGAATTTTTCGAGTTTTTGTCTAAAAAGTTGAAAAAGTATTGAAGTATACAAATTATAAATGTATATTCTTCCTATATTTAGCTATTTCTGTTCTAGTTTTGGAGAAATTTATTGAATTTGATGTATCTTCTGCGACAGTAGAGCTAGCGTCTCAGGCGCTATCATGCGAGCCTGGGAGAATAGCGAAGACACTCTCTTTTATGCTAGGTGATGGAACTCCGATTTTGGTGGTTGCTGCAGGGGATAGGAGAATAGACAATCATAAATTCAAGGAGGTCTTCCATACAAAGGCCAAGATGCTGACGCATGACGAGGTATCCTCTTTAATTGGCCATGATGTAGGGGGAGTATGCCCTTTTGCAATAAACGATGGAGTTAAGGTATATCTCGATGAATCTCTTAAAGACTATGAGTATGTATATCCTGCATGCGGAAGCTCAAATAGCGCAATTAGGCTTGATATAGATGAGCTTGAAGAGTACTCGTTATCTCTTGGATTTGTCGATGTGACAAAGGGCTCTTAGCCGAAAAAGACTCCCTGCACCCAAATCTCAATTCCGATTGCTATAAGAATCCCACCGCCTATAAATGGCGCTCTATAGGAGAGTTTTCGTCCGAATTTCTTTCCGATGTATACTCCAGAAAAGCAGAGTCCAAAGGTAATGGCTCCGATTATTGATGATTCAACAAGCCCCTCCCATACGTCATAGTCTGATATCGTAAAACCAACAGAGAGTGCATCAATTGAGGTGGCAAGACCCTGTGTCAGCAAAAGTTTAGCAGTAAGATCGCGAGGTTTGCTCTCTTCTTTTCGCTTAAGGCTTCTTGCGCCTTCCCAAATCATCTTTGATCCGATAAATGCAAGCAGTACCAGTGCAATCCATGGAATAAAGACCCTAAATGAATTGAAGAATGATAGTGCATAGTGAACTAAGGTCCAGCCAATTAGCGGCATTGCAAACTGGAATGCAGCAAATACCCAAGACATTACAGCTATATCCTTTGTCTTAATATATGGAACGGTTATTCCATTGACTATGGATACAGAGAATGCGTCCATAGCAAGCCCTATTCCTATAAGAAAGCTGTTTAAGAAAAAGAGATATCCCCAATTCATTAGCTAAAGAGTCTAATATTAATCACTCACCTTGAAAATAACGAAGAGTATTTATTTTGACGCTTTTGCAAATACTACTTAGAGCTAATTTATGGTAGTCTAATAGGGTTATGAAAATTGCAATTTTAGGTAATGGAGCAATGGCTTCTCTCTTTGGATCTTATCTGTCGCTTAAGAATGAAGTCGTTATGGTAGGCAGAGACAAGAAGAAGATAGAGGCACTTAATAAGAGCGGAATCATAGTCAGAGAGCTTGGCGAGGATATGCACTTTGATAGAGTAAAGAGTGCAGTATATGGTGAGTATTCAGAACCTGTGGACCTAATAATCATATTTGTTAAAGGCTATGCCACTGAGGAGGCTTTGGAGAAGAATAGGTCTTTAATTGGCAAAGATACATATGTTCTCAGTCTTCAAAATGGCGCTGGACACAGAAAGCAGATGGAAGGCTTTGTTGATGGAGAGCACCTCTTGATTGGAACTACAGTCCAAGGCGCGACTCTAATCGGGCTTGGAGTCGTAAACCATGGAAATTCTGGTGTCACCTCATTTGGAAGAATAAATGGAGATACCTCTGGCCTTGATAAAATAGAGCAGGTCTTCGAGGAGGCGGGTTTTCCGACAATTGTATCATCAGATCCAAAGTATACAATCTGGAAGAAGCTCTTGAATAACTCTTCAATAAGCACTGCAACGGCTATACTTCAGTGTCCTTTGGAGTATTTAAGCGCAAATAGGTGGGCATGGGAGATTGTCGAGGGGCTCTTAAAAGAGTCAATTGCGGTTGCCGCGGCCTCTGGTTTTTACTTTGACTTCATTTCAATTAGGGATGAGCTGAGGGAAGTCTGCGATAACTCCCACAATGCATATACATCTATCTATACAGACACAAAGATGGGCAGAAAAAGCGAGGTAGATTTCATCTCAGGCTTTGTTGCAAGTGAGGGAGAGAGACTCTATGTTGATGTGCCAATGCAAAAAATGGCAGTAAAGCTTATACATGCCCTTGAAGAGAAAGTCGGCGTTATCAAGGAGTAGAATCTTCTTTGTTAAATAAGGCTCTTATAGAAAGCAGGAAACTTGGTTTTCTGCTTTTTTCTAAAATTTCTCTTAGTAAATAGTATTAAAAAGTAAAAAGTAGAAGTTTCCTTAAGTTTAAGCGTTATTTTTTCTTGAAGTGACTATTTTTTTGTATGATAATTAAAACGTAGGTTTACTGAAGGTGAGAGAGCAGTGTGCCTGCATATTTAATGCAAAGAGTGCGTAATAGGTATTGGAAGAAGATATGCACTCTAGAATTAACAAAATCCTGATTGCAGATGACAATGAGCTTAACGCCCAGATTATGAGGGAGATACTCAGATTGGAGGGTTATGAGGCTGAAACTGCCCTCAATGGCGAAATAGTCGTGGATATGTTCGAGAATTCCGAAATTGGAGAGTATTCTGCCATCCTTATGGATATAAGGATGGCCAAGCTCGATGGCTGGGCAGCCACTGAGAGAATACGCTCACTCGATAGAAGCGATGCGAAAACCGTTAAGATCTATGCCTGCACAGGATCAGACTTTCAGGAGGATAGGAGGAAGGCAAAAGAGGTAGGTATGGACGGTTTCTTAGGAAAACCAGTAGATGTAGATGAGCTATTAAACATGCTCATAAAGGATTTTGGGACTTAAATTTTGATGTCCTGATTAAATTTGTTATCTTGACTCTAGAGTTAGCTATTAGCTAAGGAAGGAGAAAAGATGCACGAGAAATGTATGGCTAAGGGAGCATTTGTAAAAGATAGACTCCCGGGATTCAAATTTGTCTATAAGCACGAGCCGACTGAGGAGATTCTGAGGCTCGGATTTGCTATTTATGCCGAGATTAAGGATACGGTTCTTGAGGCAAATAGTGTTGGCTTCAAAGAATATGACGTTTTCTTAGATCTAAAGGACCTCTTCGAGAAAGATCTTCCTGAGACAATGGGCAAATGCAGGTATCTTGCAGGCTCATTTGAGGAGCTTGAGATGCTTGATAAAGTCGCAGCAGACTTTGAAATGAAGGCCTTTGTTGGGCTTAAGATCGTTCCTCCAGGATTTCCGCCTGCAGTTGGCGATTTTAAGAAAGAGGAAGTTCATGGAAAGTTCAGTGAGCTGAATAAGAGATATGAGCATCTTGAGATAATCGGCATGTGGAAGGATATCCATTACTCTGAGAATCCTGAGGCGTTCTTGCCTGAGAAGGCAATGATGGGCAGTTGCTGTCTAACAGCGATTCCTACCTTTAAGTTTGGTTTTATTGGACATGTTGTTGGAAATATCATGGATATGGATGAAGAGAATCAGAAGGAATACATAGATAAGCTTATGACGCTTCGCGAATATGCAGAAAAGGGCAATGGCGTCGAGCTCTTTGTAATGTGATTTATAAAATCTGAGAAGAAAACGGGGTGTCGCGAAATTCGGTTTTTTGCGACACCCTTTTTTGTTTTATTGATGCTTGAAGCTTGAAAGAGTGGTAATTCTATAGAATATAAGTAGATAAGAGGCCTATCAAGGAAATTGGATTATAGAGGCATTATATCAGAATGCCGTTTGGGAAGATGCCTTTTAAGAAGAATTTTTCTATTTTGCAGCCACTCTTTACCATAATTTTTCAATTTATATATAGGAGAGTATGTTTGTGAAAATTTTTTTATGAACTCAAGGCTTTTTAGTCTCTGTCCTTGTTGTTGTTAGTTCCTTGCAATTTTTATTTTTTTCTAGCTATATGGTGCTGCATATGAATTGAAATAGTCTGTAGGACATGATGGGAGCTTCAACCTATACAACGCTTAATAATCATAAAGAACTGCTTTGAGAGTCTTTCTCTGTGATTTTTTAGATTTTTTAGTAATTAAGCTTAATTTCCTATTGAAATTTGTTTACAGGGGGGGGGTATTCTTCTAGTTAAGGAGTCACATGCCATGGAAAGGCGAAGTGACTCTTATAGGAGCGGTTCTGATATGGTCAAGATGCTAAGAAGGGTTGCTTTTCTTCTATTCACCACTCTTGTCTTTGCATCTTGCTATTCGGACATCGCTCCGATTCTTTCATCAGCAGAGCAGTCTACTTCTCATACTAGTCCGGGATATTTCCCGCCACAAAAGGACCCCTCTCCGTCTGTTACGCCCGAGGAGCCTCCCGTAGAGACTCCAAAGCCGCCAAAAGAAGGAGAGGACGGTGCTCCGTTTTCTAAGTCAACCGAAGTAGATGTTGTTGCTGCCCCATCTCCTGTTCTTATTGATAAGCTGAAAGGCGCTCCTCTTGACGAGGATCATATGAGATTCTCCCTTCCCTCAAAGGAGACAGTGCATATCTCTTCGACTAATCTCGCTATTGAATTCTCTGACGGTCTCTCTGTCAGTGTGACAGGGACAGCTACTGTAAAGGAAGGCTTTGTGCTCTCAGAGATAGATGATGAGATTCTCTTCAGCGGCATAGACCTGGATTTGGGAAATGGAATAACGCTCAAATCAATGCGTCTTTCTTTGGGTAAGTCAGAGGATGGTCTCGTGGTGGAAAAAGTATCTGATGAGGAAGTCAGGACAAGGCTCTGGGTGAAGAAAGACAGTATCTTCTTCAGCGGATTGGATAAGCTTCTTAAATATAGTTATGAAAAGTGGGACAGGGATGCATTTAAATATTATGTAAATTATTTATTCCACGATGACTCATTTGTTGATGCTTCTTTGAGTATTTATTTCCTTGATAACGGAAGCTTTCTTATTTCTGACAGAAATAACGTCTGGGACATAGATAATAAAAGACCTCGCAATGGTGAGTCTGATGGCTGGGTAGAGGTTGATTTCGCAGGAGAGGAGCTCTATTCGCGATTTAGGGAAGGCTACAAAACAAGGGGAACTATCTCGTATGTATATGCGAGTGATCAAGTACATGAAGCTCAGACTGAGAGGAATATAACCTATTACATGTTTGGTGGCTATAACGTCATAAATGCAATTGCATTATAGGAAGAGGACATGATTGATTCTGATTTCCGTTATGAAATTTCTCAAAATTGATTTTAGGAGGGTTTGAAGTGAATAAGAAGCTGTTTTTGATTTCGATGGTGATTCTGGTTTTTATTGTACTGATTGCGTCTTGCGATGATCAGAGGTCTCTTCCTATCAAAGAGGCCGTCGAGCAAAAGACTGAGTTGTTCAGCGGAGGCATAAGCACATCTACAAATCCCAGCACCAAGACAGGTGCGATAAGAATATCTATGAAAGAGCCGCTTAGCGTAGCTTCTCTTAAGGGTGTTGTGCTTCCACAGAAAATCAGCTCAAAGATTGATATAGAGAATCCTGAGAATAGCAATCTGAAGAATCTAAAACTTGATGTGACTCTATCAAACGGCGAAGAGCAAAGCGTGATGATTGATATTAGCGGCAGCGCAGATCTATTGGGAGGAAAGACGGTAAGTGAAGCACAAGGGGAGTTAGCTATAAATGATTTGAGCTTGGAACTTTTGAATTCAGGCGACTATCCAACTACTCTGACAGGATTGAAGTTTAATACTGTTGCAGAGAATGGAAATCTAAGCATTGAAGGGTCCCCAATAGCTGATGTGGAGACTTTAATTAAATTTAAAGGTGATTCTGAAAAATATGATGGTACTAGAAATAATTCTCAGAAATTCTTCTTTGAAGATGACAGTTCTTTCTCTTTGGAATTCTATGAAGATCCAAATGGTTTAGTCCAAGTGCCTGTGGATTCTTCTTTTAGTGTCTACCTTCATGGAGTAAGTAATTCTGGAGTACCTAGTTCTGAGAAAGATTATAAAACCATAGATTATGCATATCTACAGGTTCCCTTATCTTTAAGTCTGCTGGGGATAATTTAAATGAAATCTTGGGGGCATTAAAAATTAAAGTCATATGCAATGAAATGCATCATAAAGGATCTAAATATGTAATAACGATAGATTGTATACATAAAGATATTGATAGATTAGCATCAGATTAGCATCAAAAAAAATTTTTGAGTTAAAGTGAGATAAAAAAGAGTGTCGCAATTGCTAAATTTTGCGACACTCTCTTTTTATATTCTTGTTAGTTTAGAGGATGTGATTTAAGAAGTCCTGTGTTCTTGGACTCTGTGGATGGGTAAACATATCTTGGGGAGTGCCTGTCTCAATGATCTCGCCGGCATCCATGAAGATGACTTTCTTAGCAGCAGCACGTGCAAATCCCATCTCATGAGTAACGAGCAGCATGGTCATGCCCTCTTCGGCGAGCTCAATCATTACATCGAGTACTTCTTTGATCATTTCAGGGTCGAGTGCACTAGTTGGCTCATCAAAGAGCATCGCCTTTGGCTTCATTGCGAGGGCTCTAGCGATTGCAACTCTCTGCTGCTGTCCACCAGAAAGATTACTCGGTCTCTCTTTTGCCTTGTCTTCCAGTCCTACTCTTTTCAGAAGTGACATGGCAAGTTCCTCAGCCTCTCCCTTTTTCATCTTGAGGACTTTGGTAGGAGCGAGGGTTATGTTATTCAAAACTGATATGTGTGGAAAGAGATTGAAGCTCTGAAAGACCATTCCGACTTCCTCTCTTATTTTTCTGATATCGGTCTTTGGATTAACGACATCGACATCATCAATGTAGATGTGTCCAGCCTGTGCCTTCTCAAGTCCATTTACTGTTCTGAGAAGTGTTGATTTGCCGGATCCTGAGGGTCCGATTATTACTACTACATCTCCATCTTTTACAGTGAGGGATGCATCCTTTACCGCATGCAAAATAGAGCCGTCATTTTTAATGTAGTCTTTGTATAGATGTTCGATTTCGATTTTAGCCATGTCTGTGAAGCCTCTCTTCCATAAGTCCTACCAAGCGTGAGAGGACGAGTGTGAAAATCAGATATATCAAAGCAACAACAAGATATGTCTGAAGCGAAAGGAATGTTCTTGAAATATACTCTCTTCCTCTTTTGAGGATATCTGAAAGCGCAAGCACAGATACCAAGGAGGAGTCTTTGAGCATGGAGATAAATTCGTTTCCGATTGCAGGAAGTACGATCTTTACCGTCTGTGGGAGTGTAATGTTAAAGAAGACCTGGCTCTTTGAGAGTCCGAGTGCCTTTGCAGCCTCTATCTGTCCCTTTGGAATAGCCTGAATACCGGCTCTGATTATCTCTCCCATGTATGCGCCAAAGCAGATCGAAAGCGCAATTATAGCAGCGATAATGCCCTCCATATGGAATATGGATCCTACGGCAAAGTAGAGGAACAAGAGCTGAACGAGAAGCGGAATTCCTCTGATGAGCTCTACATAGACACCGCAAATACCATTTATGAGGCGGTTCTTTGTTACAGATCCAAGTCCTGTGAGAGTTCCAATCAATACAGCTCCGACAATTGCGAAAATCGTGCATTCAAAGGTTACTGGTGCACCCTTGATTGTGAATTTGAATATCTCCCAATAGGGATGCGTAGTAACGCCTTGGCTATTTGTCCTGGTGACAAAAGCACATAGACAAACTAAGAGAAGAATTGCTCCAAAGAACGTAATTCTCCAGCTTGATATCAAGTGCTTATTCTTCTTGGTCGGGATGAGAACTCCATCCGTCATATTTATGTTTGTCTTGTTGCCCTCATTTTTCTGGGGAAGCGGTGATATTCCCGCTTTTTTGGCTTTTTCGAAATTTTCTTTTGTATCCATATTGCTTTTAGCTGAGGAGTTTAAAGGTATATCCATATTCGCTCCTATTCCTTTTGAAAGGGTATGTTTTACTATCCGATTTTTTACGTGTTTATGTCAATCTGTTTTTGCATAAAAATGCAAAAATAATAAGTTATTTTTTGCAAGTTTATTTAAAAAACCTATTTTATTGCCAAAGTATTGCATAAAAATTTGGAAATTAAAAAGGAAGGCGCGTGCCTTCCTTAAAATTCGAGAGATTTATTGGTCTTTTTACTAAAGAATATTGTACTTTGCCTTGAGCTGGTCGACTGTTCCGTTGGCAAGAACCTTCTGGTAGCCTTCCTCGAGGATATCAATGAATGGGCTTCCGATAAGTGTGCAGATAGCGATATCTTCAACATCTGTGTTTGTAAGGTGTCCGCTGATCTCGAGCTTTCCAGCATAGTCGGCGTTTGAGAGGACATAGTCCTGAGCTACGATTGAGTCACATACGACTGCATCAACGTTGCCGTTTACAAGGTCTAGTACTGCCTCAGGAATTGCATCGAAGTTCTTGATGTCCTTGATTCCAGCGTCCTGTACCGCAAAGTGTCCGGTTGTGCCATTCTGAACTCCAACCTTCTTGCCCATCAAATCGTTCTGATCTTTATATGTAGCGCCTTTGTTTACGAGGATTGCCTGATCAAGAGTTACAAATGGAGTTGTGAAGCTCATTGTCTCCTGCCTTTCGGGGGTGATTGTAACGCCTGATGCGACTGCATCATACATGCCCGTCTGGAGTCCTGCGAAGATTCCGTCCCAAGCAACGTTCTGAATCTCTACGTTTACGCCCTCAGCTTCGCAAATTGCATATACTAGCTCAATCTCGAAACCTGTGACCTCTCCATTCTCATCTACAAACTCAAAGGGTGGCCATTCTGCGTTAGACGCTACTGTGTATGTCTTCTCAGCTGATGCGCTCTCTTTGTTTCCGCTGGCAAAGACTGCCGCCATTGCCATCAAAGCCACTAATGTAAAAGCAAGAACCTTTTTCATTTTGTTTCTCCTTAAAAATGCTTATGCAGTTAATATTCACTTTTTTAGGGTATATGTCAACTATTTTGCATAAAAATACAGAAAATTGGATAAATTTTCTGCAAGTTTATTTAAATTCATAAGGAAAATCATGTCAATCAAAGAAGGCAATTCCCTATATTATAGAGAATTGCCAAATGAAAATTGAAAAAAATTATAATTTTATTCTATGTCGTAATAATCTTCATTCCAGCTGAGGTATTCCTCGAAGGATATCTTACCCTCATTGAGCTCAGAAATCTTTAGTCTCTCTTCGCTGGGTGCAAGGTGCTCATAGCGTGCAATCTGTCTCTCTATCTTTCTATTCAGCTTCTTAGTCATATTCTTCCTTAGACTAAAGATAGCTAAATTAATAGGAAAAGCAAAAAATCAGCTCATAATGGGCTCTTCTCTGAGATCGAGATTATCAGCATCTGAACTTTCTTTTTTGCTTTCGAGGCTCTTGATTTTTGTCTTATAGATCCAGATGAAGAATGAGCTCGATATCAAAAGAGATGTCAATTCTGCCAGTAAGAATGAGTACCAAAGAGCATTGAGACCAAAGAAGTGCCCAAGAATCCATGCCGATGGAATGAGTACAACCAGCTGTCTTGTAATTGATACTGTCATTGAGGCAATGCCAATACCGGTTGCCTGAAAAGTGGACATGAATGTAATGCATATTGCAGCAACCATGAAGTGGAGCGATATTATCCTGAATGCAGGAACTCCGATTTCGAGCATCTCCGGAGATGCAGAGAAGAGTGAGAATAGGGCCTCTGGGAAGAGTTGGAATATGAGTGTTCCGATTCCCATAATCAAGAGTGCAATCAAGAGTCCGAATCTAATTGTCTCTAACATTCTGCCTTTGTTTCCGGCTCCATAGTTGAATGCGATTATAGGCACCATTCCTGATGTGAGTCCGAATATAGGCATGAAAATGAATGACTGGATCTTAAAATAGACTCCAAAGACAGAGACTGCTGTCTCACCCATGCTAAACGATATTAGTATCGAATTCATGAGAGAGACCATAACTGTTCCGATTGAGTTGGTGATTATGGTGGGAACTCCAATATTGTAAATGCCCCTGATAATAGGCCAGCTTGGTCTGATCTTTCTGATTCTGACCTTTATGAACTTGTTCTTCCTAACAAAGAATATTGCAAAGAACATGCCGACAAACTGCCCAATTACAGTTGCAATGGCTGCACCTTGTACGCCCAGTTTGAAGACGAAGATGATTATGGGGTCAAGGATGATATTTGTTATTGCACCGATTAGCTGGGTGATCATCGGGTGAATTGAGTCGCCTGTTGCCTGTAGTATTCTCTCAATCATGATGTCTACAAACATGCCAAATGAGAAGATTGTCACAATCTGGGCATAGCTTGTGGACATACTAAGTAGCTCTGTGTTCTCGGTGTAAAGAGATAGAAACTACCTAGAGCCAAGACCGCCTACAAGCATGAATACAAACCATGTTATTACAGCTAGCAGAAGTCCATTTCCCGCAGACTTCTCCGCATCTTTCTGGTTTCCCTCTCCTAGTTTTCTTGCAAGAAATGAGTTGACGCCAACTGATGTACCAACTGCAAATGCAATTAAGAGGTTCTGTATTGGAAAGGCAAGAGAGACAGCGGTTAGCGCAGTTTCTGATACCATTGCCACGAATATAGAATCAACTACGTTGTAAAGTGCCTGTACAAGCATAGAGATCATCAGTGGAGTAGATATCTTCATTACCAGTTTAGGGATCTTTTCGTATCCCATGATATTGTTTCGAGGGTTTTCCATAGAGTGTTCTATTTAAGGTTTATAAAAATTAATGTCAACTGTATTTTATGTACTTCATGTGTAAATGTTTGTTCTTTAAGCAATTATCTGATTTGGGTACTTTTTTGGGGGAGTCTTTTAAGTATTGAATACCTCAAATGCACTTAATACACTTTCATTGGAGTAATTATGATTGTTTGCAAGTTTGGCGGAAGCAGTATGGCTGATGCAAATCAGATAAGAAAAGTAAGAGCTATTTTAGAGAGCAACCCTCAGAGGAGAATTGCAGTAGTATCTGCACCTGGCAAGAGAAATAGGGAGGATCAGAAGATAACCGACCTTCTATACAAATGCAATGAGTATGCAAAGAAGGGCTTTTCTTGCAAAGAGGTCTTTGAGGAGATAGAGAATAGATTCCTGGAAATCGTCAGAGATCTAAAGCTCGATGAGAAGATGTGCAAAGAGGATCTTGACGATGTCAGAAGAAGAATCGATGCGGGACATGGAAGCGATTATGCCGCCTCCCGTGGAGAATTTCTCTCTGGCAGAGTTCTTGCGTTTTTTATGGGATGGGAATTTGTAGACCCATTTGAATACATAATAATTAAGGATGACAACACAGTAGACCCAAAGTCGTATAGTGCACTTAAAGAGGCTTTGGATCCAAATAAGAAATACATAATACCTGGTTTCTATGGCAGAAGTGTCAATGGAAATGTAAAGACGTTCACCCGCGGTGGCTCTGATATCACAGGAAGTGTTGTAGCCCGAGCAGTTGGCGCTGAGCTCTATGAGAACTGGACGGATGTATCTGGAATCTTCAGGGCAAACCCGCTTGTGATTGAGGATGCAGAGGTTATTCCTGAGCTCTCCTATAGAGAAGTAAGAGCCTTAGGCGATGTAGGGGCATCTGTCTTCCATGAGGAGGCCATTGCTCCTGTAATTGAGGCAAATATTCCAATCAACGTCAAAAATACCAACAGAAGCGAAGATCGGGGTACCATGATTATCCCAGAGACAACTGGAAGCGGTGTCAAGGGAATATCAGTTAAGGGTGGATTCTCAAGGATATATCTATCCAAGCTGATGCTCTTTAAAAAGAGCGGCATGAGACATGCTCTTCTTACAATGCTTGGCATCTTTGGAATCAGGCCCTCTTATTCATGGTTTGGGCAGGACAGCATTCTTTGGCTCTTTGACTCGAAAATGGCAGAGGACGCAACACTCGATGCCTTAAAAGACAGAATTAAGAGAGACCATCAGCTTGATGAGATCGAAATCGATAGAGGCTATGCAATTCTAGGTCTAGTCGGTCCTGATATGGATAGGGACACCCAGTACATAAAGGTCCTTGAGGGACTTAAGAGGGATTTTATTCCAGTAGTTGCCGTGAATTATGGCTCATCTAAGTACTCGGCAATCATAGCTGTTAGGGAAGAGGACAAGGACAGAGCTCTTAAGAGCGCATACGATTCGCTCTTCAGATAGTATCTTGTGCTTTGGGTTTTGCCTCTAAAATGAGGTAAAATATTAATGGGGTAAGAATATATGGCACTTGCATCTTTGATTTTGGGTATTTTATCTATCTGCAATAAGGCGCCCTTTGTAACTGGGGTTCTTGGCATTGTCTTTGCAGCCAAGACAATAAAGAACGCTTCTACGCACAAAATTGCCAAGGGCGGCTTAATTTGCTCAATAATCGGGCTCGCTCTCATTATTGTAAGACTCATAGCAATTTTAGCCTTAGTGCTTATTGTTGGGCTTGCGCTTTCAGAGTGCGATTTCTTGCTGCCTTACCTAATGGAGCTCTAGAGTGGCTGTTGCATCCTTTGTTTTGAGCATTTTTTTCTATTCTCTTTTCAGGCATGGGACCATTTGCCCTGATTTTGGGAGTTTTGGGGATAATCTTCGCTTCTTTGAGAAGGGGGTCTCAAAATAGGGGAGCTCTTGCCACTGCAGGGTTGATTCTTTCGATAATAGGAACAGTGTTCTCTGCGATTATGACGATTTTGTATTTCATCGCTATCGGAGTAATTGGAGTCTCAATCTCTATTTAAGCTTTCCGTATATCAGAAGATCCCTATATTCACCGTCTTTGTAAACTGCCTTTTTCATATTGCCCTCCAGAATAAATCCATTCTTTTCGAGAACCCTTCTCGATGCGGTATTTGGGCTTTGAACCAGCGCAGTGATGCGCTCTATGTCAATTTGGTCAAAGGCGATCTTCACTATTCTTTCAACTGCTTTTGTCATGATGCCATTTGACCAATATTCCTCTAAAAGCACATAGCCGATCTCTGCGTTCTTTTCAGAGACATCGCTCATCTTCTCTATTGATATCTCTCCGATAACTGAGCCTAAATAGACTATTGCCCTATAGATTCCGCTTTTTCCTTCTTCTTTTGAGAACTCAGCTATCTTCTTTTGGGCATCCTCTATTTCGAAGTGCACTGGGAGTCTGTTTGTTGTATATTTTCTGTTCATTTTAGTGAAGATTCTAGAGAGATCTTCACTCATGTCAGCAGACCAATTTACCAGTTCTATTTCCATGTTTTCAATAAAAATGCAGCCCTTTTTAGGGGGCTGCGGTTTTGCTTCGAGATGAAAGTTATCGGATTCTGACCTCTGTATCCAGGTCAAAGAATCTTGCTTTTTCCATATTGACAATGAGGGATACTTCCTCACCAACTGTTGGGATTACCTCAGGAGCAATCTTACCAACGATGTTGGCTCCATCAGTTGATACGTATACCTGTGTCTCTGATCCAAGAGGCTCAACAACAGATACTGTGCCATTGATGGTCTTGCCTTCTTCGCTCTTGTGTGAGTACTCAACATCCTCAGGTCTGATACCGAATGTAACCTGCTTGCCAACATACGGCTCGAGGATTTCCGCCTGCTCTGGAAGAACCTTGAGTGAGAAGGAGTCGGACTTCAAGACTGTGTCTTTTCCGTCTTTCTGTACTGTTACAACCATGAAGTTCATGGGTGGGGACCCGATGAATCCTGCAACGAACTTGTTGTCTGGATTGTTGTAGAGTTCCATTGGTCCGCCAATCTGCTGAATAACACCAAGCTTCATAACAACAATCTTGTCAGCCATTGTGAGAGCCTCAACCTGGTCGTGGGTAACGTAGATCATTGTTGCCTGGAGTCTATTGTGAAGTCCTGAAATCTCAGCTCTCATCTGAACTCTGAGCTTAGCGTCGAGGTTTGAAAGAGGCTCGTCAAACAAGAATACCTTTGGGTTTCTAACGATAGCTCTTCCTACTGCGACTCTCTGTCTCTGTCCGCCTGAGAGGGCCTTTGGCTTTCTTTCGAGAAGTGCCTCGATGTCGAGAAGCTTTGCTGCCTCTCTAACTCTCTGGTCAATCTCGTCCTTCGGGAACTTTCTGATCTTGAGTCCAAATGCCATGTTGTCGTAGACAGACATGTGAGGATAAAGAGCGTAGTTCTGGAATACCATGGCTATGTCTCTGTCCTTTGGAGGAATATCATTCATCAGTTTTCCATCGATGTAGAGCTCGCCAGATGAGATATCTTCAAGTCCTGCAACCATTCTGAGAGTGGTTGATTTTCCGCATCCAGAAGGACCAACGAGGACAACGAATTCCTTGTCTTCGATGTTGATGTTTACGCTGTCAACAGCCTTAACACCGCCTTCGTAGATTTTGCAGATGTCTTTCAAGATAACTGCTGCCATATATTTTCTCCTTAAATATGTGCTAAGAAAAGTCTAAGGCCCTACCTTCCTGATTTAAAGTTTGAGTTTTATGTTTTTATATGATTTTTGTCTTTAAAAAGGCTAAAAATGGCATCTTGTTGACTAAATGAACAAAATTAGTCAAATAATATATAAAGATGCCTAAGACCTTTACTGATAATGAGAGAGAAAACATAAGAAAGAGCCTAAGGGATGCGGCAAGAGTGCTGCTCAGAAACTATGGGGTGAGAAAGACCTCGGTTGATGAGATCGTGAGGATGGCTGGCATTGCAAAGGGTACTTTCTATCTCTTTTATAAGAGCAAAGAGGATCTTTATCTGGATATCATAGTCACTTTCAAGGACGAGCTTGAGAGGGAGTATCTGGATCTTTTGCAGGAGCTTGATGAGAACCACATAGTCACATCCCTTACAGATGTCTTCTATTTCATTGCGATGAAATTCTTCAGAGATGGGATATATGTATTTCTTAGAGAGGGAGAGCTTGAGAGCGTTCTTATTAAGAGCACATCGCCATGGGATAGGAATATGCTCAGTCTTGAAAAGGACATGCTTTTCAATCTCTTCTCGTATTTCTCAATAGATGACCGGGAGGAGATTGGTGCTTTCACATCCTCATTTGAGGCGCTTTTATATACCTTTTTGCATAGGGAGCGTATAGATAATTTTGAAAAGACGCTCAGATACCTAATTAGGGGCCTGGTATTGCAGCTTGTTGAAGCCTAGTCCTTTTCTTTGCCCTCTTTTTTGCCAGTCAGCTTCTTTACGATGACAGTCTCGATTTTCTTGTCTTCTATCTTGGTGACGTGGAATGAGAAGCCGTCCTTCTCGATTTCTACTTCTGTTCCGTCCTCTGGTATTGTGGAGAGGGTAGATAGAACCAGGCCCCCGATTGTGTCATAGTCTTCGCTCTCTGGGATATCGTATTCCTCTGTGAAATCGTTGAAGTCGCCTATAGTCGTGGTTCCCTTTACCTTGTAGGTTGTATCATCGATCCTCTCTATCTCTTCCTCTTCCTGCTCATCCGACTCGTCATAGATATTCCCTACAATCTCCTCAAGCAGGTCCTCTAGAGTGATAATTCCGGCAAATTGTCCATATTCGTCAATTACGATTGCGAAGTGGACTTTGTTTGCCTGCATATTCTCAAAGAGCCTATCTAGGTGAATTGAGTCTGGAACGAAGTAGGCTGGCCTTAAAAGCTCTCTAAATGGCTTTTTCTCCTTATTTGTGAGATTTAGCAGGAACTCGCGGGCTATTATTATGCCTTTGATGTCATTGAGGTCCTCATCGTAGACTGGAAATCTTGAGTAACCCGTATCCTTGATGATCTCTAGCACCTCTTCATCGGTGGAGTCTATTTGAATGGAGGCAACCTCTCCCTCTCGGGTCATGATGTCATCAACTGGAACATCGTTGAAGTCAAATACGTTTTGGATCCACTCCTTTTCGTCTTCCTCAATTGCACCTTGCTCTTCAGACGATTCGATTAAAAGTCTTATGTCCTCCTCTGTTACTTCCTCATCGCCTCCTGTTGTCTTGAGTCTGAAGATCTTCAATACGAGGTTTGTGCAGAAAGAGAGTGTCCATACAAATGGCTTGAAGAGTATTGAGACCACATTGATTATTCCCGATGCTGCCTTAGCCCATCCAAGTGATTTTTGCTGGGCAATTCTCTTTGGAACCAGCTCTCCGAAAATAAGCGTAAAGAATGAGATTATGACTGTGATGATGATAACGCATATTGAGTTCATCAGATCGTAGTTTGAATTCCATCCCCATCTTTGGAAGAGGGCAACCAGGTGCTCAGATAGCACATCTGCAGAGAAAGCTGCACCCAAAAAGCCTGCAAGCGTAATTGCTATTTGGATGGCTGAGAGAAAACCAGAGGGATTCTCAACCATTTTCAAGAGCCTTTTTGCTCTCTTATCGCCATCTTCTGCGGCCTTTTTCAGACGAGGCTGACTAAGTGATACAACTGCCATCTCTGTTCCTGCAAAGAAGGCATTTATAAGTATTAATATGACCTGAAGTACTATAGTTCCAGCTACTGACATAGAGTCTTTGACTCCCTTATAGCTGAATTGATGCTATTTACGGTATTTCTTAAGTTATTAGGTAAGGGAACCTCTTCGTCGTTTGATTCTCTTTTTGCTATGTCACCCAGAGGGTTGTCGTCCAAAATCAATCCTTTGCACACTCAGTGCTTGATGAATTACAGTTATTAATAATAAGGGTTCGTTTTTTCGTTAGTCAACAATGGCCAAAGTTCCTTTCTTGAAAAAGGAAACTATGTGGATTATGCTCTCTTTAGCGCAGATGTCATATAGTGGTTATTATGGGAGCTTCCCAAGCTCTACATGCGGGTTCGATTCCCGTCATCTGCTTTTTGCTGTCTGTTAGGACTATGGGATGATCCTATGAAATCAAGACGTTTGATTTGCCAGGTAAAGAACTATCCATGGGGAGGACACTCTTATTTAGAATCGCTCTTAAATGTGAAGAGCGATGAGCCCTACGCTGAGCTCTGGATGGGAACTCATGATAGGGGATTGTCAAAGCTTGAGAGCGGGGAGAGTCTATTGGATTATCTGAAAGAGAACAATGAGAAGGCGCTTCCGTTTCTCTTTAAGGTGCTCTCTATTGAGAAGCCGCTATCAATTCAGTGCCACCCTGATAAGGAGTTTGCCCTTTCAGGATACAAAAGAGGCATTTTTGGGGATTTTAGCGAAAAGAGGGAGCTTCTTCTCTCTCTTGATGAGGTCAGGGCGTTAATTGGCTTTAATGACATAGATGAAGCAGTCGAGAATCTCAGGAGAATTATTCCAAAGAGCTATGAAGCATATCTAAAGGGGAAAACAGAGTCCATCGAGAGCCTTGTCTTTGCACTTTTATTTTTGGACTCGGACGAAAAGAGGGTCCTACTTGAGGAGATGGCGCTCTCCCTAAAGAGCTTTTCCTCTCCTTTGGACAGAGATAGGAATACTCTCTATGTATTGCAGAATAATCCTGATGATATTGGCTCTATCTTTCCGCAGATTATGAATAATGTCCTCTTAAGAAAGGGTGAGTGCTATATGATGGAGCCGAGGATTGTTCATGCATACTTAAGTGGCAATGCCCTTGAGCTTACAGATCCATCGGATAATGTCATTCGCATCGCTTTGACAGGCAAAGAGAAGAATCTGGATGAATTTAGGGACATGGCTCTTTTGGAAAGAAGCTATCCGAAAAAGCTTGCTTCTCTCTCTGAAAATGGGATTACAACATATATTTCCCCTATAGATGAATTCTCGCTTGGAAGAGCAGACGGCAGTATAGGCTCCTTTGATCCAAAGAGGGCTACCATAGCGATTTTCTTAAATGGAGAGGCTGAAATCAGAGAGGGCAATGAGAGTCTAAGCGTAGATAAGGGAAGCGTAGTTCTCTTTCTGCCATCTGATGAGAATATCTCCATTGTTGCCGATAGCGCTTTCTATTTTGCCAGGGCACTTAGATGAGGTACGTCGCAATAGACTTTGAGACAGCAAACATGAATAGCGATAGCGCTTGCGCTATTGGGCTCTCTAAGATGGATGAAGAGGGTATTGTCCTTGATACTTTCTACTCTCTTATATGTCCTCCTGTGCTTGAGTTTGATCCTGGCTGTCTATCTGTTCACGGGCTTGATCCATTTGAGATATCCTCAAGTCCTACAATGAAAGATCTATATTCTGTAATTAGGGGCTTTGTCGGTAATCTGCCACTGGTTGCGCATAACGCAAAATTTGATATATCTGTTCTCAGGGCCTCTCTCAGAGCATGG
>CANRIJ010000014.1 GCA_947630635.1 uncultured Spirochaetaceae bacterium
TATCCGGTTTGGACATGTACATTAAAATCGTCCCATCGTGTTTTTTTATCATTGCATGCACCATAGATTCTCTATGGATAACGACAGAGATATCTTCAGCCTTATAGCCAAAGAGATAGGATGCCTCAATAACCTCTAAGCCTTTATTTGCAAGTGTTGCGCTATCAATGGTTATCTTTTTGCCCATATTCCAATTGGGGTGTTTTAATGCGTCTTCTAATTTTGCTTTTTTGAGGTCTTTATGCAGAAAAGGACCGCCAGAGCAGGTTATTATGAGTCTCTTTGGCTTTTCGTGTTTAAGTAAATACCAAAGAGCACTGTGCTCACTATCAACAGGTAAGATTTTTTTTCCCTTGTTTTTGGCTCTTTCTCTCAGTAGTGGATAGCCCATTACAACAGATTCTTTATTTGCTAGTGCAAGGTCCATATTTCTCTCAATTGTCTCAAGACTCCAGAAGAGTCCCTCAGAAGAGGAGAGAGCATTTAGTGCAATATCGCCTTGAACGCTATCAAGAAAGGCTCGTTTCTCATTATCGTCTTTGTCTTTTATAATAAAGTAGGGAACAGAATACCTTATAGCTGTCTCCCTGAGTTTCTCTTCGTTTTGGTATGAGACTACACCGGTCAATTTTGCGTTTATGAGATTCTTTTCAAGTGCATCTATAAACTGCATCCCTATAGATCCAGTTGCACCAAGGAGAAGGACTCTTTTCATTTAAAAAACGTGAAAAACTCCGTAGATATCGAGAATTAGAATGAAAACGGGAGCTGCTATCATGATTGAGTCAATTGAATCCAGCATTCCACCGCGCCCTGGAAGAATTATTCCGCTGTCTTTGACCTCAGCAGATCTCTTAAGCGTAGACTCAATAAGATCGCCAATTGCCGCAAAAATAGCAGTTATAAATCCCAGAATAAAGCCTTCCCAGAAATTGAATACGAAAATTTTCGGGAAGCATAGCGATGCGACAAGACCGAGTACGCCTGGAATTATTATTCCGCCAATGTATCCGGCAATCGACTTTTTTGGGCTGGCTTTTATAAATCCCCTGTTTCCCTTTCCAAGGATCATTCCTGTGAAGTAGGCGCAGGTATCTGAGCCAAATACCAATATCAAGAAGAATAGAATATACCAGTTGGAGGTCTTTTCTCCGATGAAAGCCATTCGGATTAGGAAAATGGAGAAGAGCCCCGGGTAGATAATATTCAGAATTGCCTTGCTTACTCTGCTGATTGTCTCTTTGAAATTGTCCTTTGCGCCTTTGAATATCTCGAAGGCCATAGTGAAAATAACTATGAAAATAAGAGTAAAGAGCGTTAGTTTGAAGTTGAGATTCATGTACTCCTGGATATACTCAGCTATGGGAAGCAAGAGCCCAAGGTAGCCAGTCCAAGTCATCTCTCCCTTCTTTGAGAGGATTGAATTCATCTCATAGCTGCCCACTGCAGTGGCAAAGAGGACAATGAAACAGTAAGCAATGTAATTCAGCCAGGGCATGAAGGCTATGATCACAAAGAGTGATGGCAAGACTATTATTGCAGTTATAAGCCTTTTAGTTATTCCCGACATTGGCAGCCTTTCCAAATTTACGTTCCCTAGTCGAATAATCATCTAGGGCTAAATCTAGCATTTCTCCGTTCCAATCTGGCCAAAGTTTATCATAAAAAGCCAGTTCTGAATAGCAAGAGTGAAAAAGCATAAAGCCAGAGAGCCTTTTTTCTCCGCCACTGCGAATTATTAAATCGGGAGCTGGTACATCTGGGTTGTCAAAGAATTTGGCAATATCAGAGGGTCTCTGTATCTCATCTAGGTGATTTTCTGCCTTTTTTAAGGCTCTCAGGATCTCATCTTGGCCATCATAGCAAATTGCGATCTGTAGTGTCATCTGCCTATTGAGCCGTGTTTCTCTTTCAACTCTTTCAAGGGAAAAAAGAGTATTTCTGGGTATGAGATCTCTGTTTCCAAGAATAAGAAGGCGAATATTGTTTTTTTGCAGTTTCTCTAAATATGCCGTCTCAATGCTTATTAGAAGATTGAAAATCCCATCAACTTCCTCTTTGTCTCTTTTTAGGTTGTCGATTGAAAGGGCATAGAGGGTAAGATAGGGGATATTGAGACTATGGGCGCGCTCTATGATTCTTTCTGCTGCTTTCTCTCCTTCAATATGCCCTAAAGAGCGCGGAAGGCCTCTTTTAGAGGCCCACCGTCCATTTCCATCCATGATAATTGCAATGTGCTTAGGCGTTTGCAACTAGATCTCCATAATCTCTTTCTCTTTTGACTCAGAGAGCTTATTGATCTCATCAATATACTTATCAGTGAGTTTCTGTATCTTATTCTCGCCGTCTTTCTGCTGATCTTCGGTAATCTCGCTGGATTTCTGAAGCTTCTTAAGCTCTTCCATAGCGTCTCGGCGCACATTTCTAACGGCGACTTTTGCATTCTCACTTGAAGACTTAGCGCTTTTGGCAAGCTCTTTTCTTCTTTCCTGTGTCAAAGGAGGAAAGTTAACTCTGATAAGCTTTCCATCGTTATTTGGATTGAGTCCAAGCTCAGATTTCTGAATAGCCTTCTCAATTGCAGATAGAACTGTCTTATCCCATGGTTGGATAACAACTGTTCTTGCCTCTGGAACGCTGATTGAGGAAATCTGAGAAAGGGGTGTCTCAGCTCCATAGTATTCGACTTTGAGCCTTTCAAAGAGGGAGGCGGATGCTCTTCCTGTTCTTAGCTGCTGATACTCATTTGAGAGTGAGAGTACGCACTTTTTCATCCTCTGCTCGCAGCCATCTATTACACTTTGCATCTTATTTCACTCCTGCCTGATAGACTCCGTATGCTGCAATCTTAATATCGTCTCCAACCTTCTTTGAGGTCTCTTTGAGAACATCTTTGACAGCTTTTGAGTCGTCCTTAACGAAGGCCTGATCCTCGAAGCAGACTTCCTTGTAAAGCTTTGAGAGCTTTCCGTTTACGATTCCTTCCTTTACTTTCTCAGGCTTTGCAGCTGTCTTGGGATCTCCCTCTACCTGCTTCTTGAAGATATCGATCTGCTCATCTTTGTACTCCTTTGAGACAGCCTCTTCATTTAAGAACTGTGGCTTATAAGCAGCTGCATGAAGTGCAAGGTCATGAGCAAGTGCCTTAACCTCATCATTCTCGAAGGTTTTCTTGTCTTTTGCACTGAGAACGATGATACATGCTACATTTCCATCTCCATGGATATAGGCAGTTGCGTATCCATCAGAAGGGATATCGAAGACATCGAACTTTGAGACATTCATGTTCTCTTTGATAATGGCAATAAGAGCATCGACCTTGCCCTTGAGCTCATCGTTCATTTCTTTGTAGTTCTTGTCGATTATGAGGTCGCATAGCTCATCTCCGAGCTTTTTGAAGTCATCGTTCTTGGCAACGAAGTCAGTCTCGCAGGAGAGCGATAGAAGAACTGCCTTATCGCCTTTTACAAGTGCGAAGCATCTTCCATTCTCTGTTGCTCTATCCTGTCTCTTTGCAACAGCTGCAAGTCCCATTTCCTTGAGGATCTTCTCAGCCTTTGCCATATCTCCGCCGGCCTCTGTGAGGGCCTTCTTGCAGTCCATCATTCCAGCGCCGGTCTTATCTCTAAGATTCTTTACATCGGTTGCGCTAATAGGCATATTTGTTTCTCCTTGCTCTTATTTGTTGAAGTACTCGTCTTCTTCGTCCTCTTCGTCTTCTTTTACGAGAGGCTCTTCTTCTTTCTCGTCCTCGCTTGGAATGTAGTTGGAGTAATCCTCTTCCTCATCTTCCTCGCTGTCCTTGTCCTTGATTGGGGCAGACTCAAGTGCAGCTGCCTCATCCTCATCATCGAGGCTATCGATAATCTGGATTCCAGCTCCGCTATCAGCATCGATTACTGCATTTGCGATAATCTCCACAAAGAGAGAGATTGCCCTAATTGCATCGTCGTTTCCTGGAATAGGGTAGTTGATATCTGTTGGATCGCAGTTCGTATCTACTACTGCGATTATTGGGATTCCAAGTCTCTTTGCCTCTGCTACTGCAAGGGACTCCTTCTTTGTATCGATAATGAAGAGTGCTCCAGGGAGCTCCTTCATATCCTTGATTCCGCCAAGGTTCTTCTGAAGCTTTGCCTTCTCTTTTGTGAGGAGTGCGATTTCCTTCTTAGTGAGGTTGTCGAAAGTTCCATCGGCTTCCTGTCTCTCGATCTTCTTGAGTTTCTGGATTGACTTCTTGATTGTTGCGAAATTGGTGAGCATGCCGCCAAGCCATCTATTTGATACATATGGCATTCCGCATCTCTCAGCCTCAGTCTCAATAGCCTGCTGGGCCTGCTTTTTTGTTCCTACGAAAAGAATGGTCTTTCCGTTCTTTACGATGTCTCTGATTGCTTCATAGGCTTCGACTATGCATGCGCTTGTCTTCTGAAGATCTATGATGTGAATTCCGTTTCTCTCTGTGAAAATGAAACGGGCCATTTTTGGGTTCCATCTCTTTGTCTGATGCCCAAAGTGTACGCCTGACTCGAGCAGGCTTTTCATGGTTACAACTGCCATTTGGCTTCTCCTTTACGCTAGACTCGAAAATGAGTCTCCACTCTGATCTCACCCTAGGGGCGGAAATTTGCACTAGGTGCATTTTGATGTTATCAAAAATAGTCTGAGTCAACAAGAGTGAGAGTGGATTTTAGGTGTTTGTATGAATTACTATATATCTCAAAGTGAGGGTATATATGAGAAAGAGTTCGACTCTGTGCCTTTTAATGGGGCTATTATTGCTTATATTCCTTGTATCTTGCAGTCCTGATCAGCTGGGAAGATCTCTGGAGGATATGGGAAAGAACATATTTGGCAGTCCTAATGCAAATTTGTCCTTTGCAACAGACCAATCATCAATGGTAAGCGGAAGTACTCTCAGTACGATTTCACCTGATAATTACAACTCCCTTATCAGTGCCTATAACCGTAATAAGGGTGAGCTAAACAAGATGAGAAAGCAGAAGATAGACTCTTCTGTTCTTGGGCTTGTCTCGGCTGTAGAGAGCTCAGCCAGGAGTCTTGCCAGCCAGTTTGGAGTATCAAGGCTTCCAAGCGCTCCCGATACTGGCAACAAAGAGCTGAATTCAATTATCAAGAGCTTTGTCGATACCTTTAATACTCTTGAGAGCAATGCACAGAATGCAAGCGTTGGAGATGTTACTGCATTAAGAATAATCGAGTCTCAGCTTCCAAGTGTGAATAACTCAATCAGTAGCTTAGGTCTTGGCAATAATGTCGGCGATCTTATTAACAATATCTCAAGCGGCAATGTGAATGTGGACTCAATCGTAAACAATCCAAATGCAGTTGATGAGATAAGCGATGTTATGACAATGCTGAGCGTGGTCTCTGCCTGCTCCAACTTCACAGGCGGAAGGGATGTTAGCACGCTTCTTGGTGGAATTCTGGGGAACATAAAATGAAAAAGACTCTGATTTTAGTACTGTTGTTTCTTTCTCTTGTACCTGCATTTGTTTTTGCTGATTTTGACCTATCGAGTGCTGTATATGACCAGATAAGAGAGCCATTTGTTCCTCTTAGCCCAAGATCTAAGGCAATGGGTGGGGTAAGTGTCGTATCTGTTGGAAAGGATGATGTCTTCTATCTCAATCCTGCTTCCCTTGCAAATAAGGACCTAGCGATATCTCTTCCTTATTTTACAATTGGCCTTTATCATCCAGCCTCTCTTCTCTCATCTGGATTTATTTCGAACCTCAGTGGATTTGATATGTCTAAGATGATGGATGCAGTAATTCCACTCTTAGGAGCAGGCCAGGGGAAGATATTCGATATTGGAGCAGGCGTGCAATTTGCTATGAGCGGCTTTGGATTCTCTATTGATTTCAAGGATTCGCTCTTAACCTACGCACCTCTTAATTCTACTGGCGGAGTAAGCTCAAGCATAGTCGATCAGCTCAATGTTGCAATCACTTTTGGCTATGGTCATAGGTTTGGCTTTGGTAAGACTCTATCGCTTGATGTCGGTGGTTCTATATCTTTCAATTATCTTGCTTTCAATCAGGCTATTACCGGCCAGGACCTATTGGATATAGCAGCTGGAAAGAAGAGCTTCTTCGGATATTTCCAGAGTCTTCCGATTATGGCAGGCTTCTCGATTCCGTTTACACTGGGAGCAACTGTCAATCTTCCATTGGGCTTTTCTGTTGGAACAGTTGTAAAGAATATCAATGGATTATATTACCTAAAGACATCAAATGGCTATTCAGGACTTCCTTTTGGGTCTGGAAAGACAGATACCTTCTTCTCTGATGTCTCTTGGGATATCGGCGTTGCTTGGACATATGACAAATTTGGAAAGCTCTTTACACCAACAATCGAGTTTGACTTTGTCGATATTGCCTCTCTCTTCTACAAAGCCAATGACGGAGAGGGCGGTAGGGCCTTCTTAGAGAGACTCAAGCTCGGCGTTGAAATTGAGACTCTATATGTTCTGGATATCTGGGCAGGACTCAATGGCGGTTATTGGTCATTTGGCCTTGGCTTGGATTTCTATGCGCTTAGAATCGATATGGCCTATTATTGGGAAGAATACGGCTTAGTTGCTGGCGAGAAGTCACTCGATACATTCCTGGTTAAGATCAATATCGGCTGGTAGAGAGATAATCATATTTAAAAGAGGTGCTGCAAAATAGCTATGCGGCACCTCTTTTTTATTTATCCAAATCAAGGAAAAGGAAATTATTTGCTCTTTGCCTTTTTCTCGCGCTCTGAGAAGGCAACCAGTCTGATTGCGTTGATATTGATAAAGCCTTTGCAGTCAACTGGGTGGTAGCCTCCCTCCTCATCCATTGAGCCAAGAGCCTGGTTGTAAAGTGAGTATTCAGACTCTATGCCTGCGTTTATTACGTTTCCTTTGTATAGGGCGACCTTTGCCTTTCCAGTGACGTTCTTCTGACTCTCGTCAAAGAGGGCAGTAAGCATATTGAATTCACTGGATCCCCAATATCCGTTATAGATAAGCTCTGCATATTTTGGTGATAGCTGGTCTCTTAGGTGCATAGCCTCCTTATCCATTGTGAGTCCTTCGAGATTGTGGTGGGCCTTCCAGAGAATCTCACAGCCCGGAGTCTCATAGACGCCTCTGGATTTGATTCCGATAAATCTATTCTCAACCATGTCGACTCTTCCAATTGCATTGTCATGGCCAAGCTTATTTAGATAGAGAATCATTTCAAGTGGCTTTTTTATTACTGTATTGTCATCGAGGTTGGTGATCTTAATAGGAATTCCGTCTTTGAATTCGATTTCAATCAAAGTCTCTTTGTCCGGAGCATCCTTGGGAGATACCGTTAGATTAAAGACATCCTCAGGGCATCTCATAGCAGGATCTTCCAGTATTCCTGCCTCATGGGAAATATGTATCAGGTTCTCATCCTCGGAGTAGGGCTTTTTTTGAGATGCCTTTACTGGAATATCATACTTTTCAGCATACTTGAGCATATCGGTTCTGCCTTCGAATTCGCTTAGCCACTCTGGGTCTTTCCATGGGCTTATGACAATAGCGTCCGGCTTGTTCATGTAGTATCCGAACTCGAATCTTACCTGGTCATTGCCCTTTCCGGTTGCTCCATGAGCCACGTATTTTGCTCCTTCTTTCTCTGCAATCTCAATTTGAGTCTTAGCGATTATCGGCCTCGCAAGAGAGGTTCCCAGCATGTAGGTTCCTTCATAGATTGTATTGGCCTTGAGAGCAGGAAAGATATAGTCAGTGACAAGCTTCTCCCTTAGGTCCTCGACATATACCTTTGAGGCGCCAGTCTTATATGCCTTCTCCTCGATTGCCTTGAAGTCCTCATTCTGTCCTACGTTTGCGACATATGCGATGACATCAAATCCCTTATTGGAAAGCCATTTGAGAATAACTGAGGTATCAAGTCCGCCTGAATATGCAAGTATTACTTTTTCTTTCATGTCTATATCCTTCTATTATTGTTTAATTACAAATGGCTATTTTGCATATTTATGTGATTTATACAATAAGTTTTGAATAGATATTCATAAATTTAGAAGAAATTATGCATAAAAATGCCGCATAATAAAAAACCCCTGCCAACGGCAGGGTACTGCAGACAAAAGCTGCAAGAGTGCATTCGCGGTTTTTGCCGCAAACGACTAAGGCAGTCCCTCTTCTAGGCAACCTGGATAACCATTCAAGCCTCTGATTACCTAATTAACATAAGAAAAATATTTTGTAAATATGAAACTTATATAAATTTTATGAATATCTATATAATTCGGCTCTTTTATTTTGTTGCTCTGTAAAAAACTGACACTTTTGCTAATTTTGAAAATAATGCAAATTTCAAGTTTTCTATTGAATGTGAAGAAAATGCTCTCATTTGGCACTTTATTTCTGTTGGTATCAATTGAAGCTGAGAGTTCTCTCAAATAGAATCTTTATATATGACCGGTTTCTTTATTAAGAAGGCTTTCTTTGATGGATGGGATAATTTCATAGGCATTCTCTTGCAGAATCTTATATTTATGGCACTTCTGAGCTTTGCGCTCTTATCTGTCTTCATTTCAGAGTACTCATATCTTTTGATGTATGGAGTCTTAGCAGTTATCCTCTTTGCTTCTTGCCTCTTTATGGGTGGAACATCAAACGCAGTTTTCAATTACTCAAATTATGACAAGACTACTTGGGAGCCATTTCTAAAGGGAATCAAGAGAAATATCAGACACTCGCTTTTATTCTTTCTCTTGATGGTTCTCTTCTCGCTTGTTCTCATAGTGGCTCTTCCATTCTATATGAGTATGAGCGGCGTTATGGGAATAGCCCTGACTGTTATTCTCTTCTGGGTGATCTTGGCCTTTGTTCTGGCAATGCCATATTACTATCCTCTCATGAACCTTCTCCCTGGAGATGGTCCTTTGAAGACTCTCAAAAAGTGCTTTATTGTTGTTGCAGACAATATTGGCTTCTCATTCTTTTTCCTCTTATACAATATCTTCTGCCTTGTCCTATCTGTCTTCACACTTGGCATGATTCCTGGACTAGTCGGAATGATGCTTGCTTCTCAGGATGCAATAAAGCTTCTGATGAAGAAATATGACTGGATTGAGGAGAATCCAGATGCAAATAGAAAGAAGGTTCCTTGGAGTGAACTCTTATTTGAGGAGAAGGAAAAGGTAGGACCGCGATCGATAAAGTCTATGCTTTTCCCATGGAAATACTGACATGAGAGAGGTTGAGCTTAAGGCACGGGTCAGCGATTATGAAGGCGTGAAGGCCCATCTTGATAGTGTTGCAGGTCCCGGAAGAACTGTAGAAAAGCGGGATCACTATTTCAGAATTGCCTCTGAAGAGAGGCCCTCGCTTAGAATCAGAAACAACAATGGCATTTTGGAGTTTACGGCAAAGAAGGACCAAAAGAGGGGTGATAATGAGGACAATCTTGAGTATGAGTTTAACGCTCCCTCAAGCGAGTTAGAGGATGCTGTTCTTTTCTTTCATGCCCTTGGATACCATGACTACTTTTTAAAGATAAAAAATGGGTTTGACTGGACTTATAAGGACATTCATATAGAACTATTGAATGTAAATGATCTCGGATGGTTCTTGGAGCTTGAGGCTCTCCTGCCATTTGACTCTGGAGAGGTAGAGGAGAAAAGGGCACTGGAGGCCATATACTCGATTTTCAATGAGTGCTCTGTGCCACTTGATTCTATTGAGAAGAGAAGCTATAGGTCCATGATTCTGGATTATGACAAGAAAATCGTGGTTTATACCGATGGCGGGGCAAAGGGGAATCCCGGTCCTGGCGGCTGGGCCTATGCAATATTTATAAAAGACGCTCTTCTTAAAAAGGGCTCTGGCGGCGAGGAGCTGACAACTAATAACAGAATGGAGCTAATTGCTGTTATCAGCGCACTTGAGTATCTGATTGACTATAAATACAAGAGCTGCGAGATCAAGACTGACAGCCAGTACGTAAAAAACGGAATTACCGATTGGATTGAGAAGTGGAAGAGAAATGGCTGGAAGAGCGCCTCGGGTATGGTTAAGAACAAAGACCTATGGGTAAGGCTTGACGAGCTTGTACATAGAATCGATGTCAAGTTCTCCTGGGTAAAGGGACACTCAGGTGTTGAGGGCAATGAGATTTGCGATTCTCTGGTGAAGATGGAATTTGAGAAGTTCTCTCTCTAGTTTGGCTGATATGAGGTAGACTCTCCAGGAGCTATTCTTGCCTCTTCGCTCTCTTCGTTTTCTTCGCCCTCGTCTTTTTGGATTCTTTCTTTGAAGATCTCGTCGAAGCTTGGAAGCTCTCTTGGATGGTCTTTTTCTTCGTCTTCACTGATGTTTATATAGCCTTGATTGGAAATTGATGCAAAAAATGGAGAAGTCAGGGCAAGAACAGAGAGGGCAGTAGTGTTTCTCGGGTCTCTGTCAAGGAGCTTTTTTGCCTCAGTCTCTGCTTCCTCATCCCGTGAGAAATCAGATAGGCTCTTTATAAGCATTTCTCTGATTTCTTTGTTTCCAGGGTCTTTTTCTATTATCTCTTTGAGTTTGTCAAAGTATCTCTCAATAAGACCGGTTTCTCTGTATATATATGCTTCTAGATAGTCAAACCTGATATACCTCGGGAATTTCTCCTCTCCCTCTTTAACTACCGCCAGAGAAGAAGTGAAGTCTCCATCCTCAATATATGAGTAGGCGAGGTTATAGAGAATCCTATGCGTTGGATCAATTCTCTCCCTGCTCTCTTCATATATTGCCGCAGCCTCTCTTCCTTTTTCTTTCGAGGCGTTTATAATGGTGCTTTTTTCCTCCTCTGTGCTCTGGCAGGAGAGAAGAACAAAGACTGAGATAAGGCTAATCAAGAACAGTTTTCTCAATTTCTCTTACCTGATCTCTGTAGAGGTTATTGATTGTGCTTCCGTAGTCTGCAATGAGCTGAATCATATTTCTCTCTTTTCCCGGAAGGTCTCTTCCATTGAGTCTGTCACCTGCATCCCCGAGCCCTGGAAGTATATATGCGCTCTCATTTAATACTGGGTCCATCCATAATGTGAATACCTCTGCCCCCTCAAGTGCCCTTGTTATTCTTATCGATCCCTTTAGGGCAGAGATTATGTTTATTGCGATTATCGATTTTGGCTTAACACCGATTTTCTCAAGATATTTGCTTATGGTAATCAGCGATCCGCCTGTTGCATTCATAGGGTCTGCAAAAATGAGATTCTTGCCATCAAGCTCATTTTTGTCAAAGAAGGATCTTTTCAGATCAAGCACATATCTCATGTCTTTCTCTTTTCTGCTCTCGTCTCTCTTTATCCTGAAGAGGGCAAATGGAGTTATGATCTCGTCTTTGCTGTAATCCTCAAACTCCTTCGAGATAATCATTGATGGCAAAAGCGCTCCGCGAAGCATGACGCACATTATAGAGGAACTTGCCATATTATCGATATCTGGCACTCTATGAACCGCATAGTTCTGAGTGGGATTATCAACCGGTGTCTTTTGGATAATCGATCTCTTTTTTGGCAGGGCTCTTCCTGTAAAGGCATGCGAGAACATGAGCTCATATGCTCTTTGGATATAATAGAGAAATTCGTCTCTCTCTGTCTTTGGATTTCTCAGCTTTGATATTATCCTAGATGCCTCTCCATGCATCTCTTTTGGCGTTTCAAAAGAAAAGACATGTATATTCTTATGCTTTCTGACTATTCTCTTGAGTTCAGTTCCTATCTCTTTTGCGTTTTCTGCAATTCTATCTGCAGTTTTCTGACTTTTGTCTTTTTCGTATTCAGAAAAGAGAGATAGGCTTTTGCTATATAGACTCTCGATTTCTGCTATGTCGCTTCTATCTTCTTCTTTAAGGTACCCATCCAGCTCTGGTGCCTCCAAGAAAACCTTATTTTCATCCATATTCTGAGAATATCCCAATTGAGATTACATAACAACTTTGCCTTTAATTCATATTGCCTTTTTGGTACTATTCAAGTGGAGGATTATTTATGAATCTTGTATTTTTGGGCCCTCCGGGGGCAGGAAAGGGAACGGTTGCAGCAATAGCAAAAGAGGCATTAGGCGTTCCGCATATATCAACAGGCGACCTATTTAGGGAGAATATTAAGAATGAGACTCCACTTGGAAAGGAAGTAAAGGAGATTATGGCCAAGGGCGAGCTTGTGCCCGATGATGTTACTGTTAAGATGGTCAAGGAGAGACTGAGGAATCCAGATTGCAAAAATGGCTATATTCTCGATGGCTTTCCAAGGACTATCTATCAGGCTGATGAGCTTGAGAAATTCTCAAAGGTCGACTATGCAGTCAATTTCGAGCTTGATAGCGAGACTATCGTAAAGAGACTCTCTGGAAGAAGAATCTGTAAGTCGACTGGGAAAATCTATCATATTGTCAGCAATCCTCCAAAGGTTGAGGGAATTGACGATGAGACGGGAGAGCCTTTAATTCAGAGAGATGACGACAAGGAAGAGGCAATCAAGCACAGGCTTGAAGTCTATGATAAGCAGACTGCCCCTTTAATCGACTATTACAAGAAGAGGGGACTTCTCTTTAATATCGATGCTTCTGCATCTCCTGAGGCATCGCTCAAGAAAATTGAAAAACTCGCAAAATAGATGGATATAAAGGCCTTTTCAGCTTTTTCAAAGGAATTTGTAGAGCCTCTTTTTCCTAAAAAGGGCGAAGAGGTTACTCTTAGCGCTGCATTTTCAGAAAAGCCTGAATGGGCTTTGATTTTCTATGATACAGATGATGGTCTATATCATAGAGAGCCAATTTCTGAATCAGGTCATTTTGCAGGCTCATACCTTTATAGCGCCAAGGTCAGAGTGTCGCATGATGACTCTCCATTTAGATACTATTTCTGCTTTGGGTGCGATAATAGAAGTTTTTATCTATCAAAGGAGGGCATAACAAGAAATGCTCCCTCCTTGGTAAATAGATTCTCTTTGATAAAGAATCTGGATGCTCCTTCTTGGGTAGAGGGCTCTGTGTGCTATCAGATATTCCCTGATAGATTCAATTCAGGCGACCCTTCTGTTGGAGCCAAAGAGGGAGAGTATGAGTTTGACGGAGCACTTGTTACAACCCCTCCCTTTGGCTCTGTTCCAAAGCCTTATGAAGAGTCAAGGTGCATAGATTTTCAAAATGGGGATCTAAAGGGCATAGAGGACAAAATCGGCTATCTTAAGAGTCTTGGGGTCGATGTTGTATACTTAAACCCAATTACTGCCTCAATGACAGTTCATAGATTTGATTCTATAGATTACATGAGAGTCGATCCCAAGCTGGGAGGAGATGAGGCTCTCATTTCCCTTATAGAAAAGCTTCATGAGAATGGCATTAGAATCGTTGTGGATATATCCATTAACCATGTCTCTTCCTCATCCCCTTGGTTTTTAAGAGCAGAGGCGAATAAAGAATGTCAGGAGCGAGAGTACTTTATCTTTGATGAGAGTGGGAATGCACGTCGTTGGCAGGGCGTTGGGACTCTTGTCCAGCTAAATTATAAAAGCGATAGTCTAAGAGACTTGGTCTACAGGTCAGAGGAAAGCGCCCTGAAGAAATTCATAAAGCTCCCGTTTAATCAGGATGGATGGCGTCTTGATGTGGCTCCAGAGCTTGGAAGAGCAGGATCTGTTCAGCTTACAGCTGAAGTCTGGAGAGAGGTCAGAAAGCATCTCAAGCGAGTCAAGAGCGATCTATACCTAGTTGGTGAGGACTGGGATGACAGCAGAGACTATCTTGAGGGAGATATGTGGGATGCCACGATGAACTACTATGGCTCTGGGAGAATTCTAAGGTCCTTTCTAGGCGAGAAGGATAGGTTTCTCTCCTCTGGCTGGGGACAGTCGCCTGAAAAGGAGAGAGCGTGGAGTGGCTTTGAGGCAGCTAGGGCCTTAAATGAGGCTTTTTTCTCTCAAGAGGGACAGATGCCATATTTCCAGATGAATCTGATTGACTCTCATGATACTCCTCGATTCCACCTAAATAGTGATGTGTTTGACATTGATACCTATATTGGAGTCAATGTGGCGCTCTTTATGATTCCAGGAATGCCAAGTATCTATTATGGCGATGAGATTCTCTTAGGAGGAAGACTTCACGAGGTAGAGGGCGCAAGGTATCCCATGCAGTGGGATGAGAAGAAGTGGAATACCAAGGTCAAGGATGCCATATCAAGACTCTCCGAAATCAGGAAGATGAGTGGTTTTTCCTATTCTTCCTTCATTTCTGAGGGATTGGATGACGAGGCTTTTATAATTCTTCGTCTAAGCTCTGAAAGATCATATCTTGCAGCTATAAATAGAGGAGGAAAGAGAGAGCTCTCATTTTCTAGCCCATTTATTCCAAAGCATAGAGCTAGACTCCTCTTTGGTCATGGCTCTGCTAGACTTGAAGGCGATTCTCTAATAATCGACTTAGAGGATAAGTCATCTCTTGTTATTCTTCTTGAGTAGGATGCTATTGACAGATTTTTTATCATGACTTAGATTTTCAAGAGCGGAGGATTAGCTCAGCGGGAGAGCGCTTGCCTTACAAGCAAGATGTCACAAGTTCAATCCTTGTATCCTCCATAGATGGGACCTTGGGTCCTTTTTTTATTAGTCGTCTCTCTCTTTCTTTGCCTTGCTTTTAATTTGGCCCTCATTATGTTTTAATTTTCATATGCGTTATTGGGACAATCTGGTAATACAATTTCTTATTTTCTCGTTTATTGGATATATATGCGAAGTCATTTTCGTCTCTGTTGGCAAGAGACGCCTGGTAAATAGGGGTTTTCTATATGGGCCATGGCTCCCAATCTATGGCTTTGGCGGAATAATCATAAAGATATGTCTTGTTCCACTTGCGCATATTCATATCTGGGGACCCATATTGGTCTTCATCCTCGCAGTGATTCTCACAAGCATGGTTGAATATTTTGGCTCTTGGATGCTTGAGAAGTGCTTCTCAATCAAGCTTTGGGACTACTCTCATAAATTCTGCAATATAAATGGAAGAGTCTGTCTTCTAAACTCCTCCCTATTTGGAGTAATGGGACTCTTCTGCGTTTACTTAGTTGAGCCATTTCTCAATAAGTTCATCCAGAGAATACCAGATGTTCCACTGAGAATAATATCCGACTCGATAGTAGTGATTCTCGTTGCTGACACGATCCTAAGTGTTGTAAAGATGAGTGCATTCAAGAATGCTCTCAAGGAAATCCGCGATAGGGGCGAGGAGATTGAGAAGAGAGTCAGCGAGCTTAAGCTCAAAGGCAAAGACGAGATTGCCAATGAGCTCAAGAGGCGTCTTACTGAGGAGCTCGAGGAGCTTAAGAAGAGAAATGATAAGAGAGCCGATTCAATTCTCTCTTCATTTCCGACTCTCACCAGCAGCCATGAGAAGATAAAGAAGCAGATTCAGGAGCTTAAGGCCTATAAGGCAGAGGCAAGAAGACTTATGAAAGAGGCTAAGCTCACCATAAAGACTGCAAAGGATGAATATAGGGAGAGGGAGACTGAAGAAGAGAGTGCTCTGAAGAAAGACAGAGAAAAGTTCAGAGAAGACAAGCTAAAGCTCAATGAAGAGCAACAAGTGAAGCTGACACCGGATGATAAGAATGGAAAAGACTGATTTCAGGAGAGTCTATGATGAGGTAAGAGAGAAGAGCGAGAGCGCTCTTCTTCTAGCTGTATCCAAGAATTTTCCATATGAGGCAGTTTTGGATGCCTACTCTCAGGGAGCGCGTTTTTTTGGAGAGAACAGGGTTCAGGAAGCCCAAGAGAAATATCCAATGGATAGGCCAGAGGATATGCATCTCTTTCTTATTGGACATCTGCAGAGGAATAAGGCCAAGAGGGCAGTTCAGCTCTTTGACAGAATCGAATCACTTGATTCTCTGGAGATAATCGACAGGGTAATGGATGAGGCTGAGAGAATCTCAAAGTCTATCGAGGTTCTCATTGAATATAACTCCTCTGGAGAGGAGAGCAAGAGCGGATTTAAGTGTGAAGAGGATTTGATTAAAGGCCTTGAAGAGGCAACTGAATCTGAGAGAATATCTATCAAGGGGATTATGACAATAGGGCCGCTTACCGATGACAAGGAGAGAATAAAGGCCTCTTTTTTGAAGACAAAGAGACTCTTTGACAGTCTTAAGGACGAGTATGGGCTCAGCGTGCTCTCCATGGGCATGAGCGGCGATTGGCGCTTGGCTCTTGAGTGCGGTTCAACTGAAGTCAGAATAGGAACCCTGATATTTGGCAAGAGAAGATGAAGAGAGCTATTTCAATCATTCTAATATTGCTTTTTATTCTTCCCGTTTACTCTGCCGATGAAGAGAAGACCATGCTTACTGCTCCTCTTGGCTATAAATATGAGGCCTATAGAGATGACGAATTTCCATCTTGGGCAATGGAGCTGAGGCGCTCAGAGACAGTGTTCTTTGGCTCCTTTGTTATCACCCTTCCTCTCTCTATGCTCTCTTTCTCGCTAGCCAATAGGTATAGTCCATCGTTCAATCCAGATCCGGGAACAATGATGCTCTATCAAGTGGGGGCTGCATGTACGCTCTCTCTTGTTGTTGTTCTAATAGACTACATTCTAGGTCTTTTTGAGGAATGAGATGATTAAGAAAGAGAGCATGTCTCTGGTCTCTGATAGAGAGGGCCGCTTTGATCAGATATTCTCAACTCTATCCGATACTCCGCGTTCGATTTTCTCAAAGGATACAACAGAGTGCTTTGTAAATAGCAAAGATGCCAAAAAGAGCTCAAAGGTGAAAATAGGCGACATTCTCGAGGCAAACTGGATTGAGGAGTATTTTGAGAACCTTGAGAAAAGCGATGTGGATTTAGAGGAAATATACGAGGATGATGATATTCTTGTTATAAATAAGAGACAGGGCCTAGTAGTCCATCCAGGCGCTGGCGTCTATGAAAACACTATAGTAAATGGCCTCTTGTACAAATATGGAGATGATTTTTCTGAAGATGGAGATCTCCGTCCTGGCATTGTTCATAGACTTGATAAGGATACCAGCGGTGTAATGGTTATCGCAAAGAACAGAGAGGCACTTGAGAAGCTTCAGGAGGATTTCAGGGAGCGCAGGGTAAAGAAGACTTACTACGCAATTGTCAAAGGCGAGATGAATGAGAGCTTTGGAAGGATAGAGAAGAGAATCGAAAGAGATAGAAGAGACAGAAAACGCTTCAAGGCAACTGATAGCAATGTGAGGGGAAAGAGCGCCATTACTGAATATAAAGTGCTTTCATCCAAAAATGGCTATTCATTTCTTGAGATATCTCTCTTAACCGGCAGGACTCATCAGATAAGGGTTCATATGAAATCTTTGAATCATCCTGTTCTAGGGGATTCAATTTACTCTCAGCAGGATAAGCGCTTTAGGGATGCGACTCTTATGCTTCATAGCGGAAGGCTCTCTTTTACTCATCCCAGAACAGGCGAGGCTATGGACTTTGCCACGCCCCTTCCTGATAGGATGAAGAGCATCTTAAATGAGCTTGAGATCAAGGAGATGCTATGAGATTTCAAATAAGAAGGGCAATTAGAAATCTCTATTGCGGCCTCTCGCTAGAGGACGGAAAAGAGTACGATCTCAGAATAAAGGGAAAGGTCCTAAAGGTAGAGAATACATTTAATCCAATAGCAGTGGGCGATATTGCAATTGGAAACAGATACTCTCAGAGCGAGGCTCTTATTGATTCTCTTGAAGAGAGAAAGAGCTCTTTTACCCGCTGGAACAGCAAAGCCGAGGTCAATCAGACAATCTCTGCGAATCAGGATCTGACTGTAATAGTCGTCTCATACGATTCGCCTCCATTTAGACCTCGATTTTTGGATAGGGCAATCTCCTGCTCATTTAACTCAAAGATTATTGTCATTGCAAATAAATGCGATCTAAAGAGAGATAATGAGACTGATTCCTATCTAGATCTATATGACTCTCTTGGTTTTAGCGTGATTAGGGCCTCGGTAATGAATAATACTGGACTTGATCAGATAAAAGATGCGATTCAGAACAATATCTCATGTTTTGTCGGACAGTCCGGAGTTGGGAAATCAAGCATTATAAATGCACTGATGGGAACGAGCCAGAGAGTTGGCGATATAAGCCAGAAATACAATAGGGGCAAGCATACTACCAATTATGC
>CANRIJ010000015.1 GCA_947630635.1 uncultured Spirochaetaceae bacterium
GAAAGAGCCTAGAGGAGGCAATCAGAGCCCTTGACGATCAGATTGAGAGCGCAATTTTGTCCTCCTTAGGCGAATTCTATGTAATACATGGACTTGGAAACGGAATCCTGATGAAGGGAATTCATCAGCACCTTAAGAGTCTTAACTCAGTAAAAGACTACTATTTTGCCAAAGAGGGAGATGGAGGCATGGGCAAGACCTATGTCATACTGAAGTGACTCTTCTCTTTAGATTTACCTCAGAGAGTATTACAGAGGAGAAGACCAAGAAGACTCCAATCCATTCTCTTGCCACGAGCCTCTCATTTAGTATCAAGAGACCCGCAAGAAGCGCAAAGACACTTTCAAGCGATAAGGCAAGACTTGCCTTGGTGCTTTCAACAAATCTCTGTCCATAAGTCTGAAGGGTATATGCAATTGCACAGCTCATGACTCCCGAATAGAGAATTTGAATATAGGCATCGAGTATTATTGATATCGTTGGGCTCTCAAAGAATGGCAATAGAATCAGGTTGAAAATCGAGCAGAAGAAAAACTGGAACATCGAGAGCGATATTGCGTCAAGCTTTTTTGTGAATCTGTCAATTGCGAGTATATGAAAAGAAAAGACAAATGCAGATATTAAAACCCATAAGTCTCCTCTTGAGAAGCCTGAGGCTCCGTTGTAGCTCATCAAAAAGGCGCCTAATAGTCCTATCAGAACGGAGAACCAGACCTTTAGGCTTGGTCTCTTTCCGGTGACAAAAGAGAGAATCGGAACAATTAGAATGTAAAGGGAGGTAATGAATCCAGCCTTTCCAGCAGTTGTGTTCTCTATTCCTTTTTGCTGAAGAAATGAAGCCAAGAAGAGAAGAAAGCCGCATATTACTCCTCCGATAATATCTATTTTCAAATATCGACGCTCTCTCTTGATTCCGCTTTTTATTCCGCGAATTGAAAATGGAATAAGTGCTAATGCCCCAAGCATCATTCTTATGCCATTGAAGGTAAAGGGCCCTAAGAGGGAGGATGCTGATTTTTGGGAGACAAAAGCAACGCCCCATATCAAGGAAGCAAGGACAAGTATGAGGATGCCATTTCTCTCTTTCATATGGTGAGTTTAAGAAAAGAGAGGGCCTCTTTCAATTAAGTGCTAAGATAAGAAGGGAGGCACTATGTCTGATTATATGAACGGCACTGGCATTCAGTACCATTTGAGAATAAAAAAAGGAGATGTTGGACGCTATGTGATTCTTCCGGGCGATCCAAAGCGCGTGAAGCTGATTGCGTCCTATCTTGAGGATGCAAAAGAGATCTCCGATAGCAGGGAATTCGTGACCTACACAGGAACTCTTGAGGGTGAGAGGGTTTCAGTCACAAGCACAGGAATCGGAGGACCCAGTACATCAATAGCCGTAGAAGAGCTCTATAAGTGCGGAGCAGATACATTTATAAGAATGGGTACCTCGGGAGGAATAGAGCTTGATGTAATGGGCGGGGATATAGTCATAGCAAAAGGGGCCAAAAGAATGGAGGGAACCAGCAAGGAATATGCCCCTATAGAGTTTCCTGCAGTAGCAGACTATTCTGTTGTTCTTGCCTTAATTGAGGGAGCAAAGAAGTTTGGTGCCAAATACCATGTTGGGGTTGTAGAGTGCAAAGACAGCTTCTATGGGCAGCATGATCCAGACATAATGCCTGTCTCCTATGAGCTACTGAATAAGTGGGAGGCTTGGAAACGCCTTCATACTCTCGCGAGCGAAATGGAGAGCGCCGCTCTCTTTACAGTTGCGTCATACCTCAAGGCGAGAGCCGGCTCTCTCTTCTTTGTCATCGGCAATCAGGAGAGGGAGAAACTTGGGCTCGAAAATCCAAAGCTTCATGATACCGATTTGGCAATCAGAGTCTCAGTCGAAGGAGTGAGAAATCTTATAAGGATGGATAGAGGAGAGAGAATTTCAACACTATAAATCGGCTTTTGATTTTCTAAATCAGAAGTAATTTTGGAAATAATTGAACTTTTAGGCAAACTTCATCTGATTCTGAAATATTGGCTTTTCAGTTTTATATTTCCCATATAGAATTAAATTGCACACTTTTAGGAAGGTTTTATGGAGCAGCAGATACAGTCTCTGATTGAGACAATCAGGAAAGAGGGTCTTGAAGAGGCCGAAAGAGAGAAAAACAGAATTATCTCTGAGGCTAAGGCAAAGGCAGAGAGCATTATCAAAGAGGCAGAGGAGAAGAAAGAGGCTCTTCTGAGCGATGCCGATAAGAGGATAAAGATAGACGAAGAGACAAAGAATGCGCAGATTTCTCAGGCTGCGAGAAACGCATCTATCTATCTTAAAGGCGAGATTGAGAAAGAGTTTAAGAGAATTCTGAAAAATGAAGTTGCCTCTTCGCTAAAGTCTGATAACCTAGTGAAGATTATCCAAGAGGTGATCAAGGCTGATATATCAGATAAGAGCGTCTATTTGGAGCTCAGTGAAAAAGACTTCAGAGACCTTCTCTCAACACTTTCGAAGACCTTTGAGAAAGAGGTGAAAAACGGACTTGAATTCAAAGTCTCCCCATCTGTCTCTTCGGGTTTCAGAATCTCAGAGAAAGACGGCTCTTATTATGTGGATTTAAGCGATGAAGAGTGCACTGCACTTATCTATCCTTATCTTTCAACTGCTTTGAGAGAGCTTCTCTAAATGGGGCAGTACTACTATTTTGCCGCATCGCTTCCCTCCGTTTGGATGGATAAAGAGGCTCCTATTTCCTATAAGGCCTTTATGGATCTTGCAAAAGGCAATCTCTCCAAGGGAGACTACAGAGATCTGAAGAAGGCCACATTTGAGCCGAAGAGTGACAAAGATATAAAGAGCCCAATAGTCAAGGCTTGGGCTAGTTTCAATTATAAGCTGAATGAGATTCTCACAGAAGAGAGGGCAATTCGCCTTGGATGGGATAAAAACGGTCAGTACAAGGCAAAGTGCCAAGATGATCCTCAGCTGAGAGAGAGCCTGAGGAAGATCGTAGATGAGGAGAATCCTCTTAAGGCAGAGAGAGATATTCTTTCTCTCTATTTTGATTTTCTGAATAAATATAGCGAAAGCTCTCCATTTTCCACTGAAGCGCTTATGATCTATGCCCTGAAACTTCAAATCAAAGAGAAGGAGAAGAGCTACAGCACCGAAGTGGGAAAGAGTGAATTCAATAAGCTTCTTGGCAATATACAGAGCCAGATATTCAGGTAGGAGCGCATATGGCAGAGAAAAGAGGAATTGTATCAGGCGTCAACGGAAACATGGTCAGCGTTAAGTTTGACGATTCGGTTATCAAAAATGAAGTAGGCTACATCCTTGTTGGCAATGAGAGACTCAAGAGCGAGGTTATCAGAGTCAATAATTCCGTTGCGTCTCTTCAAGTCTATGAGATGACAGGCGGCATCAAAGTGGGCGATGAGGTTGTCTTCACCAATGAGCTTCTGTCAGTAGAGCTTGGGCCTGGTCTTCTGACGCAGGTCTTTGATGGCCTTCAGAATCCGCTTCCCCTGCTTGCAGAAGAGTGCGGCTTCTTCTTAAAGAGAGGCGTATACCTTGATCCACTTCCCAATAAGGAGTGGGATTTCACTCCTTCCAAGAAGGTAGGAGATATTGTCAGAGAGGGTGACTCTTTTGGCTCTGTTCCCGAAGGGCTCTTTTCCCATAAGATCATGGTTCCCTTCCAGTTTCTTGGCACTTGGAAGATCAAAGAGATCAAAGAGGCAGGCAAATATAAGGCGAGAGACACCATATGCGTAATCGAGAATGAGAAGGGCGAGAAAAAAAAGCTCTCTATGATTATCACTCAGCCAGTTAAGATGGCAATTAAGGGATATGAAGAGAGAGTCAGACCAGATGAGACGATGGTCACTAAAATCAGGATCATCGATACCTTTCTTCCAGTTGCAAAGGGAGGAACATACTGCACTCCAGGGCCATTTGGAGCTGGAAAGACAGTTTTGCAGCACCTAACTAGCCGAAATGCAGATGTCGATATTGTAATTATCGCAGCCTGTGGAGAGAGAGCCGGTGAGGTTGTTGAGATTCTTAAGGAGTTCCCAGAGCTTGTAGACCCGAAGACAGGAAGATCTCTCATGGAGAGAACTATTATCATCTGCAACACATCAAGTATGCCTGTAGCTGCTAGAGAGGCTTCTGTCTATACGGCAGTAACAATGGCTGAGTACTATAGAAATATGGGTCTCGATGTTCTTCTTCTTGCAGACTCAACCTCTAGGTGGGCACAGGCCATGCGAGAGATGTCTGGAAGACTCGAGGAGATTCCCGGAGATGAGGCATTCCCAGCATATTTGGAGTCTCGAATAGCAGAATTCTATGAGAGAGCTGGGAAGGTAAGACTAAGGGACGGAGAGTTTGGCTCTGTTACAATCGGCGGCTCTGTCTCTCCGGCTGGAGGAAACTTCGAAGAGCCAGTTACCCAGGCGACTTTAAAGGTTGTAGGTGCATTCCATGGACTCTCAAGAGAGAGGTCGGATGCAAGAAAGTATCCTGCAATCGATCCACTTGATTCATGGTCTAAATATCATGGCATTATAGAGCAAGAGAGAGTAGATAGGGCATATAGCTACGTAAGAAGATCGGCAGAGGTAAGCCAGATGATGAAGGTTGTAGGTGAAGAGGGAACCTCTATTGAGGACTATATCATCTACCAGAAGGGCGAATTTGTCGATTCTGTATACCTTCAGCAGAACTCTTTCGATCCTGTTGACGCAGCTGTCACCGTTGAGAGACAGAGAAATGTGTTCTCTGTTCTAGAAGACATACTGCTCTCTGATTTCGCACTTTCTGACAAGAGAGATGCTAGGCTCTTCTTTAATGAGCTGAGGCAGAAGTTCCTTGACTGGAACGGAGCGGTTGAGCTCTCTGAGGAGTATATAAAGAGAGAAGAGGCATTAAAGGCCTTCTATATGGAGAAGAGGAAGTAAAATGCAGAAAGTCTATACAAAAATCGACTCTATTGTTGGAAACGTTATAACTGTAAAGGCAGATGGTGTCAGAAATGGAGACTTGGCAGAAATAACAACCTCTACTGGAAAGAGCTATGCCAACGTAATTAAGCTTGATGGAGAGACAGTATCTCTTCAGGTATTCTCTGGAACCCAGGGAGTGTCAACTGGAGACAGCGTAAGGTTCTTGGGTGTTCCCATGCGTGTAAGCTTCTCTGAGGACCTTCTTGGAAGAGTCTTCGATGGTGCTGGAAAGCCAAGGGACAATGGACCAGAGCTTTCAGAGAATATGGTTGAGATTGGTGGTCCATCTGCCAATCCATCCAAGAGAATCATACCCAAGAAGATGATAAGAACCGGAATTCCGATGATTGATGTATTCAATACGCTCGTTGAATCACAAAAGCTTCCGATATTCTCCATATCTGGCGAACCTTATAATCAGCTTCTTGCAAGGATTGCCATGCAGGCAGAGGTAGATGTGATTATCCTTGGGGGAATGGGACTTAAGTATGATGACTATCTCTTCTTCAGAGATACGCTGGAAAAATCTGGTGCTCTCTCAAGAACGGTTATGTTTATTCATACTGCGTCAGACCCAACAGTTGAGTGCACTTTGGTTCCAGACCTCTCACTGGCTGTTGCCGAGAAGTTCGCACTCGAGGGAAAGAAGGTTCTCGTTCTCCTGACTGATATGACAAACTTCGCAGATTCTCTCAAAGAGATGGCAATTACAATGGAGCAGGTTCCCTCAAATAGAGGATACCCTGGAGATCTCTATTCGCAGCTTGCCTCTCGCTATGAAAAGGCAGTTGATTTTGAGGGTGCTGGATCTGTGACCATTCTCGCTGTCACAACAATGCCGGGAGATGATGTTACCCATCCAGTTCCAGACAATACAGGCTATATTACCGAGGGACAATACTATCTTAAGGGTGGTCATATTGAGCCATTTGGCTCCCTTTCGAGACTAAAGCAGAATGTCAATAAAGACACCAGAGATGACCATAGGGCATTAATGGATGGAATGATCAAGCTCTATGCTCAGTATAAAGACTCGCTCGAGAAGAAATCGATGGGATTTCTAATGTCCGATTGGGATGAGAAGCTTCTGAAGTATGGCGCTCTCTTTGAGAAGAAGCTGATGGATCTATCGGTGAATATTCCTCTTGAAGAAGCACTGGATTTAGGCTGGCAGCTTCTTGCTGAATGCTTTGAGCCAAATGAGACCCTTTTGAAGTCAGATTTGATCAAAGAGTATTGGCCTAAGAGAGAAGATTTAAGCAAAGAGGAAAAATTAAACTGATATGGCAGTCAAGCTGACAAAGAACGAACAGAAGAAACAGAAGGATGCCTTGAAGCAATTCAATAGGTATCTTCCGACTCTTCAACTCAAAAAACAACAGCTCCAGATTGTCATAAGGCAATGTCAGGCTGAGATAATAAAACTCAGAGAGGATCAGAAAAAGGCCATTAAGGGCATTGATTCCTGGGTTGGAGTATTCTCTCAGAATGCCGAATTCTCAGATGAGAAAAACATCATCAATCTCATACATGTAAAGGAGATTGTTCTTGAGAAGGGCAATATTGCCGGTGTAGTCGTTCCTATTTTCAAGGCTCTCGTTTTTGATGAGATACACTACAATCTCTATGAGTATCCTCTATGGGTTGATAGAGCAATCAGAACTTTGGAGGATATTGCCAAGTTTGATGCTCTCATCAAGGTTCTCGAAGAGAGAATAAGGCTTTTGGAAAATGAGCTCAGAGTTACAACACAGAGAGTCAATCTCTTCGAGAAGGTAAAGATTCCAGAGACAAAAGAGAATATAAGAGTCATAGGAATCTATCTTCAGGATCAGCAGACATCTGCCGTTGTCAGAGGAAAGATTGCAAAGAAAAAGCTAGTGAGGGAAGTGCAATGATAGAAAAAATGAAGAAGGTCACTGTTTTCTCTCAGGCCAAGTATAAAGAGGAGCTTCTTATCTCACTGAGGAATCTCGGACTTTTGCATATCTCGAATCTTGTTGAGAAGACAGAAAAGATTGAGAGAATGGAGAGTAAGGCCGAAAGCTACAAAACGATGGTCAGAATAATTGAAGAGACTGTCGGGAAAAAGGAAAAGGCGCTTGAAAAGGACTTGAATGACGAAGAGTTTGAAAAGCTGGATAAGAGTCTTAGGACTGCTATCTCCGAAAGAGAGCGCCTTGAGAGGGAAATTCATGAGCTTAATGTCGAAAAAGAGAGAATTGAGCCATTTGGTGTCTTCTATCCTGATGAGGTGGAGCACCTGAGAGAGGAGGGTGTCGAGCTCTATTTCTATACTTTGGTAAAGAAAGAGCTTGAGAAGCTAGAAAAAGACCCAGAGGTTCCATATCTCAGGATCAGCTATAAGGGTAAGCTCTTTGCAGTTGCAACGGTTGGCCAAATGCTTCCTCCATCAATACCGGCAGCTCTCTTTAAGATGCCAAAGCTCTCATTGGACCAAATAGAGGCAAAGCTCTCATTGGATCTTGCAAAAAAGGATGAGATAAACTCGCAGATAAAGAATGCTGCAGCATTTATTGGAGAGTACAAGAAGAGAATCTTCAGAGAGGAAGAGGATATTGTCTATGAGAAGGCAAGTGCAACAGTAGAGAGCGAAGATAAGATTATCTATATGTCTGGGTATGTTCCCAGAGAGAAAGAGAGCCTTTTTACAGACTATTGCAAGAAAGAGAATGTAGGCTATGCAATTGAAGATCCCACAGACGATGACAATCCTCCTACAGAGGTTAAGAATAGGGGAATCATCAAGATCATCAAGCCAGTCTTCGATATGCTTGGCCTAGTGCCTGGATATAGAGAGCACGATATATCGCTTTGGTTCTTGGTATTTTTGACACTCTTCTTTGCAATGATTTTGGGCGATGGCGGCTATGGTCTGATTTTTGTCATTATTGCCATTGTCATGAATATAAAGAGCAAGAAGTGCACTAGAATCAATTCGCTTATCTACCTCTTTGGGGGAGCCACTGTCATTTGGGGAGCACTTACAGGAACTTGGTTTGGCTCCTATTGGATCTTGGAGAAAGCAAGGTTCTTGCAGCTCTTTGTAATTCCGGAGATTACCAACTTCCCGGAGATTATGGGTGTAGACAGCCAATATGCCCAGGATATGCTGATGAAGGTCTGCTTCTGCATCGGAACGATTCATATATCTCTTGCCTGTGCAATAAATATAGTTACTAAGATACCCAAGAAAGATCTCTCTTTCATAGCAGATATCGGATGGCTGATTGATACCGTTCTTCTCTATTTATTGGTTTTGTATCTGGTAATAGGCGAGAGCGCGCCAATGATGCTGATAGTCTATGGAGTTGCAACCGGATTCATCCTAGTATGCTTCTTCGGCTCTATGTCTCCCTCTCTGACCTTCGTTCAGGGACTGAAGGCATCACTTGGAGGGTTCTTCACAACCTTCCTCAATACAATATCGTGCTTCTCCAACATCATGAGCTACATAAGGCTCTTTGCTGTTGGTATGGCTTCTTTGGCCATTGCCGAGTCATTTAATGACATGGCAGCCCCAATGCTCCATGGTTTTGCCTTGCCGGCGGCCATTTTGATATTGGTTGTAGGCCACGTAATAAATCTGGTCATGGGGCTTTTGTCCGTGGTTGTTCACGGAGTTAGACTCAATGTTCTCGAATTCTCCAATCAGCTCGGTATGGAGTGGAGTGGATACAAATATGAGCCTTTTAGAAAGAGGCTTTACAATTAGGGTTTTTAAAGGAGTTTTGAAATGAATAGCATTGCTTATGTCGGAATGGCTTGCGCTCTTTGCCTTTCAGCTCTTGGATCATGCATGGGTTCTGGAGTTGCTGGACTTGCTGCAGTTGGCGGTTGGAAAAAGTGCTATGCAGCTGGAAAGCCAGTACCATTCATCCTTGTTGGCTTTGCAGGCGCCCCTCTTACACAGACCATCTATGGTTTTTTGTTGATGAACTTCATCAACTCCGGCTATCAGAGCGGTTCCAATCCGCTTTTGTGCTTCTTCGTAGGACTACTTGGTGGACTGGCAATTGGACTCTCTGCTTATATGCAGGGCAGAGTAGCAGCATCCTCAGCTGATGCTCTTTCTGAGACTGGAAAAGGCACAGCAAACTTCTTTATCGTTATCGGTATTGTAGAGACAGTAGCTCTTTTCACACTTGTTTTCTGCCTCCTTCTTCTCTAAAAGGCATGACTCAGATCAAGGGTGTACTGCTGGCTGTAAACGACCTCAATGCCTCGCTTCTCTTCTATACAGAACTACTAGGCATGGAGGTCGTCTCCTACAGAGAGGGACATGTGATATTCAAAGAGGGTTTAGAGCTCTATTCTCTCCCTAGATTCTCCAAGCTGATATCTAAGGGTGAGACCGATATGTTCTTCGGCTCCTCGCAGTATGCTCTTGAGTTTGAGACTATTTGGTTTGAGAAGATTCTTTTGAAGGCCAATAAAGAGCCCTTTTCCAATTTGGAGTATCGAATCTTCTACGATAAGGGAGAGAGAAATCTTATCCTGAGAGATCCTGATCTGAATCTCATTATCATAAGAGAGAAAGACGATAATACCATAAAGAAATATAGCGATAGCGAATTTGAGGAAGATGAGGATAATTCTCTAATAGTTCAGAATACCATCGTCTTCGAGAAATAGAATGGGGCCGATAGCTCCATTTTTTTCTTCCTTTTTGATATTCTCTTTCTGTGATTCAAATCTCTAGTCTTGAACTTCAAAGACTCTCTAGCCCCTTTGGATGCTCTCCTTTTAAAAAAAAGAGGATAGATTGCAGCTTTTTAAATGGCATTCAGACTTTTACACATCCAATTCAAATAACATCAGAGAGAATCGATACTAGAATCTCAGTCACTGATGGACATAGTGAAGAAAAGAGTGTGGTTGCCTCCTTTTTATTGAAGAAGGGAGACTCTCTTTTTCAGAATAGAAATGAGCCTTTTAAAATAGAGAAAGATGCTTTCTCTTCATACACAATCTGGAGACTATATGAAAAGTGAGAAGAGCGTAAAAATCGGAGACTTGATTCTTGGGGGCAATAATCCGATTAGAGTCCAGACAATGTATGACTCAAAAATTAGTATGAGCGATGTTGACTCGGTAGTAGAGAGACTCTATTCACTTAAGGCTCTTGGAATGGATATTATGCGCTTTGCCTTCTTATCTGAGGATGAAAGCGAGATATTCAAAGAGATAAATAGGCGCTCTCCCGTTCCCACTGTTGCAGATATTCATTTTGATTACAATCTTGCTCTCGCTGCCTTAGACTCGGGATTTTCGAAAATCAGGATAAATCCTGGCAATATCGGATCTAAAGAGAGGGTCAGTGAGATTGTAAAGAAGGCAAGAGACCTAGGCAAGGCCATAAGAATCGGTATTAATGGCGCCTCACTTCCAAGTGGTATAAATGAGGATCCAAAGAGCATGGCAAATCTTGCAATGGATTATGTGAGCGATTTTGAGCGCCTAGGCTTTCATGACATAGTTGTCTCAATAAAGAGCTCATCTGAGAGAATTACCATAGAGAGTAACAGAGAGCTTGGAAAAATATGCCCATATCCCATACACCTGGGTGTAACAGAGGCAGGATCTCTCATTCCATCAATTGTCAAGACAACATATTCACTCTCCACGCTTTTAAGTGAGGGTATAGGTTCTACTATAAGATATTCGATTACTGGCGATATCCTAAGCGAGGTAATCGCTGGCAGTGAGCTCTTGAGGACGCTTAATCTGAGAGATGACGGCATAAGAATAATCTCATGTCCACGCTGCTCTAGAAATACCTTTGATACTCAGAGCTTTCTTAAAGAGGTGGAAATTCCCCTTAGGCTAATTAAAAAAAACCTTACAGTTGCTATAATGGGTTGTCTGGTAAATGGACCAGGTGAGGCAAAGAAGGCCGATATTGCCATAACTGGACTCAACGATAGAATCTATCTCTATAAAAAGGGCAAAATAATTGGCGTAGTTGATAGAGAAAGGGCAAAAGAGGCGCTTTTCGAGGCTTTGAATGAATGATTCAATCATCATTAAGGGTGCAAGGGAACACAATTTAAAGAATATCGATATAACTCTTCCAAAGAACTCCCTGGTTGTAATATCGGGGCTCTCTGGATCAGGAAAGTCATCGCTTGCCTTTGATACTGTCTTTGCCGAGGGCCAGAGAAGATATATAGAATCTCTCTCAAGCTATGCCAGAATGTTCCTGGGAAGAATGGAGAAGCCAGATGTTGACTCGATTGAGGGACTCTCTCCTTCAATTGCCATTGAACAGAAGTCAACTAACAGAAATCCAAGAAGCATAGTTGGAACAGTCACTGAGATTTACGATTACTATAGGCTTCTCTTTGCAAGAATTGGCCATCTTCATTGCCCCAGCTGCGGCAGGGAGATTTCTGAGACATCGGTGGATCAGATAGTCGATTTTATCTTTCAGCACAATCAAGGCGAGAGGATTATGATTCTTTCACCTATAGCCCGAAATAGAAAGGGAGAATTTAAGGGAGTTTTAGAGGATGCCCTTCGTCTTGGATACCTCAAGGCAGAGATAGATGGAAAGATCTATAACCTCGATGAGGGTATTCCCCAAATGGAGAAGAAGCTAAAGCATAATCTCTCCATAGTTGTAGATAGACTCAAAATCGACAGAGAGGAGAGGCTTAGGCTCTCAGACTCGATTGAAAAGAGCTTTGAGCTCTCATCTGGGCTAGTGGATATCGTATACCTCGATGAGGATGGAAAAGACGAGATTTATTCCCAAAAGAACTCATGCCCTGTATGCGGAATCACATTCCCGGAGGTTGAGCCGAGATTCTTTTCATTCAATAACCCCATAGGAGCATGCCCTGAATGCAATGGATTAGGGAGCACATTTGAATTCGATCCTGAAAAGATCATACCTGATAGGGACTTAAGCTATCTAGAAGGCGCAATTAAGACTCATAAGCCAACTGCTAAGACATATAAAAGCGCAATTGAGGGCCTCTATAGCCTCTATGGCTTTAAGCTGGATGAGAAAATATCCGACTTGCCTGATTGGTTTATAAAGATCCTCTTATATGGCGGAGGAGAGAAGTACTCATATTCATATGTGGGTGCAAATGGACTGAAAAAAAACATTTACGATAGCTATGAGGGTATAATTCCCGAGCTTGAGAGAAGGTCAAAGCAGTCATTCTCTCTTGCAATTAAGAGTTGGATTGACTCTTTTAAAAGCGAATTCACCTGTCCAAAATGCCATGGCGAAAGGCTGAAAAAAGAGGCTCTAAGCGTATTTATCGGAAATGAGAATATAATCTCTCTTACAAGAAAATCAGTTAATGACTCAATTGCATTTTTTGAGAGTCTCCCCCTTACCGATACTGAGAAAGATATTGCGTCTCTTATTCTCAGAGAGATTAAGTCGCGACTTTCGTTCTTAAAAAATGTGGGACTTGGGTACCTGACTCTCTACAGGGCTGCCTCAACACTCTCTGGAGGAGAGGCACAGAGAATAAGGCTTGCAACTCAAATAGGGTCTGCCCTCTCTGGTGTTCTATATGTGCTTGATGAGCCATCAATTGGCCTTCATCAGAGAGACAATCAGAAATTGATTGATACTCTCAAAAACCTGAGAAATCTTGGCAATACCGTTCTTGTCGTAGAGCACGATGAGGAGACTATAAGAGAGGCTGATTATGTAGTCGATTTAGGTCCAGGAGCAGGAGACTTAGGCGGCTACGTGATTGCAGAGGGAACTCCCAGCGAAATTGAGAAAAATCCAAATTCCCTGACAGGCCAATTTCTATCGAGAAAGCTCGAAATAGAGGTTCCCAAGAGGCGCAGGGAGGGAAATGGCCACTCTATAGTCATTAAGGGGTGCCATAAGAACAATCTCAAAGATATCGATGTTGAGCTGCCACTTGGAAAACTTGTCCTTATCACTGGGGTCTCAGGCTCTGGGAAATCGACTTTTCTAAATGAGATACTGCTGCCTGCCCTCTCTAGGAAGATCTCAAAGAAAAAAGAGTTATGGGATGGCTACAGAGAGCTTCAGGGAGCTGAATACATCGATAAGATCATCAATATCGATCAGTCGCCGATTGGCAGAACCCCGCGAAGCAATCCAGCAACCTATGTAGAGCTCTTTGGGGCAATTAGAGAGCTCTATTCGATGATGCCAGAGGCAAAGGCAAGAGGCTATAAAGCCGGGCGCTTTTCATTTAATGTTCCTGGAGGAAGGTGCGAGAACTGCCAAGGCGATGGAACTATAAAGATAGAGATGCACTTTTTGCCTGATGTCTATGTTAAGTGCGATGTCTGTGAAGGAAAACGCTATAACAAAGAGACTCTGAGCGTGACTTACAAGGGCAAGAATATTGCTGATGTTCTGGATATGACAGTACGCGAGGCTTATGAATTCTTTTCAACGCAACCAAAAATCAAAAGAAAGCTCCGGACACTAATGGATGTTGGAATGGATTATGTTAAACTTGGACAGAGTGCTCTTACACTCTCTGGCGGAGAGGCACAGAGAGTAAAGCTTGCTCTGGAGCTCTCCAAGATCCAGACAGGCAAGACGCTTTATATCCTTGATGAGCCAACAACTGGTCTCCATTTCATGGATGTAAAAAAGCTTTTAGAGGTCCTTCAGCGACTTGTTGACGAGGGAAACACAGTTATCTTGATTGAGCACAATCTTGATGTTATCAAATGCGCTGATTGGATTATCGATTTAGGGCCTGAGGGCGGAGACGAAGGGGGAAGGGTAGTGGCTTTTGGAACTCCCGAAGAGATATCAAAGTCAGATATGAGCTATACAGGAAGCTATCTAAGAAAATACCTTGAATGAAAAGACTTCTCCTCTTTATCGCTCTTCTCTTTTTTTCTTCTCTTGTTTTTGCTGCAGCTAGTGCATCATCAATCTTCTATGCATCCCATGATGTCCTCGTGAAGATGTGCGAGCTTAGAGGACTCGAGACAAGTGGTTCTGATTCTGCTTTAAGAGAGAGACTCTACAAATACGAGGGGATAGAGGCATACACCGAGAACAGAAGTCAGTCTGATGATAAGGGTGACTACGAGATAACAATCGATAGCGCAGAGTCTCTCTCAAAGATAGAAAATACCGTTGTTCTCTCTGGAAATGCCTCGGTCTCATTCAAAAATGGAGATTCTTCCAAAAGGACTCTTTCGGCCACATCCATAATAATAGATGCAGAGAATAAGAGGCTAACTGCCCTTGAGAATGTAAAGTACACAGACTCTGACTCAAAGAGCTCAATATCTGAGATGGAAGCGGATATAGTCACAGTATTCTGGAACAATGAGACTCTCTATATAACCGATGCCACTACTTTCACAGACAGAACTGTAGAGGGTGAGAAGGTGACTTTCTATACTACTGGAGAGACGCTGACCTACCTGTCAGAGGGTGGACTTCTGTATGAAGACGGATATCTTACAACTGATCCCAAAAAACGCTACTCATCTATAACAGCCAGCCAGATTGCGATTCTCCCTGGGGAGGATATGTTTATAACAAATGCATATATCTCAGTTGGAAGAGTCCCATTTCTCTGGCTCCCATTCTTCATGTTTCCGGGTTCTAGAATACTTGGAAATCCGGCATTTGGCTTCAGCTCGAGCCATGGCGCATTTCTCAACACCACTTTTGAGATTCTGGGCTCATCTCCGGATATTTCAACCTCTTCGAACTCCAGTTCATTCTCCTCTCTATTCTCATCTGGCTCTTCTGGAGGAAATACTCTTAACGGATTTTACTATGGGGAAGAAAGTGGAGAGGAAAACAGAGCCCAAAAATGGGCTCAGAGCTCAAAGAGCTATATTGCTCTTATGGCTGATGCCTTCTCTGGCTTTAATTCGAGCATGAATAATCCCCGTATGGGAAACGGAGGAATCCATTTTGGAGTTAAGAGCAATATAAATCTCTTTAGTAGTCTTCTTAAGATGTCTTTCTTCGATGGAATTGGGCTCTCATCTCCTCCATTTGAAGGAGCTTGGCCCCTAAGATGGTATGGTCAGAATACGCTTTCATATTCTCAGTATGGCCTATCTGTAAATCTATCGCTTCCATTCTATTCAGACCCGAATGTGCTAGTGGATTTTGGAAACAGAATAACCGGATTCTCAATGGATGCAATAATGTCACCAGACTCAATTGAATTCCCCAGCACCTATTCAAGCTCAATAAATTCCTTCAATAGAACGCTCTCTCTTTCCTATACGCTTCCAGGAAAATACACAAATCTCTATCTATCCTCCTTCTCGATATCGAACTTAACTCTTCAGAGCAGCTATACATGGAATACCTATTCTCAGCAGGGGATGGATATTCAGAACAGGTTTATTCTTGATCAGCTTCAGCTTCCTACACTTCAGGCCTCTATTGCCGGTGCTCTATATGATGTGGGAACAACAAGGACTATCTCATTTAAAAGCGATGAGGATAAGAAGGTCCCAGAGAGTGAGGTGCATATTTTAAATGATCCGCTTCTAAAGGAGCTCTATAAGGAGAGCGAGAATTCAAGCACCTCACGAACTGAGAGCTACTCCTCATCTCTTAAATATTCGATTTCAGAGAATCTCGCATATAGTGACGACTATACATATGGACGGGTGAATTCAAATAGGTTCAGCTCAAATACAAGTGCAAGAATCACGCTAAGCACGGCCCTTTCCAGTTACTTCACCCTCACTGATGTTCTAACTCCAAGCTATAGCTACCAGCGCGATCAGCTCTTTAACTACTCAGAGGAGAATGAGAAGCTAACAACTGAGACTGTCACTGAGAATACAATAATGAACAATGAGCTCTCGCTCTCTATTCCAATTGCTGGTCTAACATACTCGCTTTCAACAAGACTTCTTAACTCTAGAAATACAAGAATAAAAAGACCAGGAGAGATCACCGAGCAAGTCTATACTCCATTTTCCCCATCATGGGACAGTGATACTATTACCCAGCATAGAATCGGATTCTCTAAGTCTTTCGCAACTGACTATGGAACATTTACTCCCTCAATATCCTATACAATTGCGCCTCTGACCGGTTCAATCGATCCAAGCATAGGCTACCGCTATGGAGCATTTGCGATGGCCTTCTCATGGCGCTTCAATGAGAGTAAAGACCATAAATTTGCCTTTGATAAAGATATGATAGCACTCTCTCTTGGCTACAATGGAAATTATGTGACTTTCAACAGCTCATTTTCGTATCAGAGCCGAGACTATGACCCGATACTCTTCTGGAATCCATTTAGCATGAATGCGTCTCTATCGCTGAGAACCAAAGACAATAAGTATTCTGTAACCGAATATGTGGAATATGCATTCTTTAATGACAATTACTCTCTATACCATTATTTCAATACGATAAGAACCACTATCAATATTCCATATGTCTCGGCTGTGTTCAATTTTAAGACGCAGCTAGATACTGGGAAGGTTGAATTCAATGATATGAGCATAAATCTCAATATCTCTACCCAGAAATTCCAGTTTTGGAAGGGCAGGATATATCTGTCTTTCGGTCTTAATTCCTCCTTTAGATACAACGCAATCAATAGACAGAACTCCTCTTTCACCTTCACTCCGTCAATTACCTTCTCAATTGCGGAGTTTGCCGATTTCGTATTCAGCACCTCTTCCTACAACAACAGCTTCTATACTTATTTCAATAGCAGCGGTGATTTTGATTTTCTTGAGCTCTTCAAGGATCTGGGAAGATCTTTCGATATCTTTGGCGGAGGAATATACAATACGCATTTTCTGATGAGGTCACTCTCTCTTTCGATTGTCCACTATATGCAGGATTGGAACCTTAATGCATCATTATCAACCCAGGTAATGAGAAATGGAAATACCTATGACTTTGTCCCGACTTTGAGCGTGTATCTATCATGGAAGACGCTTCCTGAGCTCAAGGTCGATCAGAAGTGGGAGCGAAGAGATGGAACTTGGGAGAATCAGAACTCTAATAATTCTCTCTTCAACTGGTAAGCAAATAGAATTCAGACTATAAAAAGATGTAGAATCAAAGAGCACGGTATCAGATGAAAGAGGGCAGCAAGAAATTTGTTTTTCTAAGAGACCTTACAAAAGGCCAGAAGACGGCAGTTATTATACTGTCGACTCTGATGCTTATTCTTTCAATTGGCCTTCCTCTCTTTGTCAATAGAAGCTCTATTGAGAGAATCAGGCTCTCTAGGAGCTACAGAGTAGGTGAGCTCTCTGACGAGACAATCATCTCTCCAGTTGATTTCTCATATGTTGATACTGATGAGACGGAGAATCTGAGAAATGAGGCAAAAAAGAGTGTTCTTCCTCAATTTGCATTTGAAGTATCGAATTCTCTTCTCATGAGAAGCCGCTCTGATGATTTGATAGAGATAATGGATATCGAAGATGACCAGGAGAGAGAAAACTCTCTCTCAAATTACTTTTCGCTCTATGGCATTGATGATAATAGCGGTGCATTCAACTCTCTCTCGTCTCTTGACCCAACTGAGAGAAGAGTGATGTCTCGTCTAATTGGAGAGGCAGTCAATAATGCTATATCCCAAGGCATTATGGGTATCGACGACTTGGCTCTTCTTTCCCAAAATGGCTGGAGCTCAATTGAGCTTGAGTCTCTCAATCCAAGTGATATGACCATGAAGACAGAAAAAATGGATGTGATTGGACTACTGTCAACAGTGAATATCCCATCCTACGCCGTCAGATGGATTGAGAAGATTTATCCAGATTTTCCTCTTGATTATCTGGATATGACCACCCTCATTTTACAGGGCCTATTGATTTCAAATATCTCCTATGACCAGTTCCAGACTGAGAAGCTGATGGAGGAAAAGGCCAATGAGGTAGAGCCAGTGCATATAAGCGTAAAAAAGGGCGACCTACTCTTGGAGAGAGAT
>CANRIJ010000016.1 GCA_947630635.1 uncultured Spirochaetaceae bacterium
CTAGTTGTAAACCCAGCAGCATCGCTTCCGTATATATCAGCTCAATATGGAAAGCCGATTGTTATTGTCAATAGAGATAAGACATATCTGGATAATTACGCAGAGCTTAAATTCGATGATCTGAAAGAGGTCTTTGAGGTCTTGGAGAGAGAGTATAGCAAGTAGCTTATAATTTTTTCATTTTCTGATAATTTTTTTGTCCAATTCTATATTGTCAATGATTTTTTTAGCTATTAAACTTCAATACTGTCGGGGGTGTTCTGGTTTCGACTGGCATTTTGTGCCATAGGCTGCGAGCGAGGCGCTGACCTCTAAAACCGGCAAAAACAATTAACTGCCAAGAAAGAAGACGAAATCGTCTCTGACGAAGCACTTGCACTTGCTGCTTAATTGCGGTAGGTCGGGTTCTGGAAAATAAGTCTCTGTTTTTCAGCGCCCTTGACTAGGGGACTTACCTTGATATGAGTGTCGACTATTAGGGGAAATTCAGACACTGCTCTGTATTGACGCTTGTTTTGCTGCCCTGATGCAGAAAAGACTAGAAGCAAGACTACGCTCGTAGACGTTTATGATGTGGGATGTTAGGACGGGAGTTCGAGTCTCCCCACCTCCAGAGCTGAAGAATACTATGAAGAAAAACGATATTAGGATTGAAAAGACAGAAGACAGATTAGAGGAATCTCTGATTCTGCTTTTGAAAGAGAAGCGAATTGAGGAAATTTCCATAACGGAGATTTGCAGAATCTCAGGAATCAACAGAAACACCTTCTACTCTCATTTTGATAGCGTCAATGAGCTTCTCCAGCAAATTGAGGGCGATTTCTTTGAGAAGGTAATCAGTCAGATAAAAATAAGCAAGGATTCAATATTGAATGTTACTGATATGATAATAGAGCTTATGAAGGTAGTTGAGGATAATCGTGAAATCGCCTCTATTCTATTCAGTGACAATGGCGATAAGAATTTTCTTCAGAGGACTCTTTTATTTGCTTTGCCTCTTGCTACAGAAAATTGGATGAAGGAACTCAATATAAGCGAGATTGAAGCAAAGAGCCTTTATCTCTATGTCATAGGTGGAGTTGCAAACATCTTGCAGGATTGGATCTTAAATGGCTTTAAGCTGACAAAGGAAGAAGTGTCAGAGCTTCTGAATAAGCTGATTATCGCATCTCAAAGTGCTTTTGAAAGAGGCTAGTATTTTCCAAGCTCCCTAAGCTCGCGTCTTGCGTCGATCTTCATATCACGCTCTTTGATTGCGTCTTTTTTGTCTTTTGCGTTCTTTCCGCGGGCAAGCGCAATCTTCATTTTAACTAGATTCCCTCTAATGAGAATCTCAGTTGGCACTAGGGTAAAGCCTCTTTCAGTGACCTTTCTCTCGAATTTCTTTATCTCCTGACGATGAGCAAGCAGTCGTCTCTTTCTATCTGCCTTATGGTTGAATATATTTCCATGTGTATAGGGCTGGATAAGAAAGCCAATTAAAATAAGCTCATGATCCTTTATTGTCGCATAGGAATCGGAAAATGAGCATTTTCCCTCTCTGATTGACTTCACCTCAGTACCTACAAGGGATATTCCGCACTCGAGCTCTTCGATTATCTCATAGTTGAAATAGGCCTTTTTATTCTTTTGAACGACCTTGAAAGACTCTTTATCGCTCATGTTCCACAATCCTAAAGCCAACATAATCGCTTGTGCGCGATTTATCCATTATGCCTACGGTATCTACAGAGATCGCAGTTGGATCATTTATGTAGCTTCCGCCCTTTATAATAGCATCGTCATATGGGTATTCATTTTCTAGCTCTATGGCCTTCTCATATCCTGCGACTCTCATAAGGGGTATATATGGGGTATCTGTGAATTCCCATAGTTGACCCATAAGAGAGCTTGGAGAGTTCTGGTCTAAATCAGTGTGTCTTAGCACTTTGACATAGCTTTTATCTGAGAGTTTTGCAGCAAGCGTCCATTCCGCCTCACTTGGAAGAGAGTATTCCTTTCCTTCTTTTTGGCTTAGCCAGGAAACATATGCAAGGGCTGCATAGTAGCTTATGGATCTAATTGGGGTTATCTCCGAGTTGGACCTTGAGAAGGTAACGCCTCTGAGGTAATTCTCATCAGCCATTTCGTCCTCGATAAGGGCAGTGATATTTGCTTTGCTCCAATATGGGTTCTCATCTATAAAACGCTTATAGTCTGCCTCGCTAACAAGCTTCTCTGCCATTTTAAATGGCTCGAGTCTGACAATTACTGGATATTCATTGGTATCTGGATACCTCAAAATGGTCTTTTTACCAATCAAAACGCTTTCATCATCATATTGATAGTAAGAGCCGTCTTTTGAAGGCTGAGAATAGGTGGGATTATCTAGCGAAAGGCTCTCAGAAACTTCTTCTCCAAACATTTGGCTAAGTATCTTATCAAGGCTCTCAAGTTCCTCTGAGCTGTAATTTAGATTGCTATCTGATAGAATTTCCCTTCCCTTGAGATAATCGCTATAAGAAGCCATTGATGTTACATGCTCAGCTCCATAGAGCCAGACTGATGATATATTATCTAGCTTCATGCTCACTGCATCTTCTGCAAATTCCGAGTAAAGCGGCGGAAAATGATATCTCTCATCATAATCAATTACCTTGGTCCAGGAGGCAATCTCTTTTGCAAAGCGTTCTATCTTGTAGTCGTTTAAGAGATCATCAAAGTCAAATTCGATATTGAACTGGTTGATTTTTCTTCTATAAAGAGATGCCCAAATTGCCTTTTTTGCGTCGAGCCTCTCACTCTTGAGAAAATATGGTCCCAAATAGAACTCATATTCTGATTCCCCGCTTTTGACCCTTAAAACCTCTGAGCTATCTGATCCGAGATAGACCCCATTTTCATATATTGCCACGCCATTGATTGGAAAATTGAAATGTGCATATGCGCTCTTGGAAATCAAGCCTGGAAGAACAAGAATCAGAAAGAGAATGAAAATCAGGGCAGAAAAGAAAATCAGAGTAATCCAAAGGCCAGGTCTAATGCCTTTGAAACTCTTGAGTTTTACTCTCTCAACCTCTGGAAATTCTCTTCTTTTCATTATCTTTAAAAACTTTAAATATTGGTCTGGGCCTTGTCAACGAAAGGCATCTTAGGTATGTTTTTATCCATGGCAAACTACTTTGACTGGGTTGAAGATAAAACCGAAAGAGCCCTAACAAAGCGAAAGGCAAAGAAGGTTTATAAAAAAGCCCATAAGAGGACCTTTTTGAGCGAGCTTTGGAGTTGGATTGATGCTCTTTTGTTTGCCATATTCTTTGTTCTTCTTATCAATCAGTTTTTATTTCAGCTATTTGTCATTCCATCTCCCTCTATGGTCCACACTCTGGAAGTAGGTGATAGAGTCATAGTCAACAAGGACTCATATGGAGTTGAGCTCTATCCAGCAGGGCCCAAGATAATGACTAGCGGAAGAAATGTAGAGAGAGACAATATCATTACCTTCTACAATCCAGAGTATGACTCAAAGGGGCCATTTTTCGATGTTCTTTCCCAAGTTGTCTATATGGGGACGCTTACGCTGGTCAATATTGATAAGGATGAGAATGGAAATCCAAGAGAGAGACTCTATGTAAAGAGGGCAGTTGGGATGCCTGGAGATGTAGTGTCTTTTGAAAATGGAGATGTAATGATTCTCCCTGGTGGAACTGATGAATTTGTGAGCGAATATGATTTCAGAAGCGAAAATGGACTCTCTCTTTCGCCAAATAGAATAGTCAATATCGATGCATATCCTGGACTTGAGGCTGCAGCTGCTATTACAGCATATAGTGACAATAATCTTATGTCATATCTTCCAAATGAGGAGAGAGATGATTATCTCGAGATTCAGGGAACAGATGATGACTGGATTTTTGATCGCTATGAATTTGAGAAGGAACGATATAAGACACTTGAGATACTCAACCCAAGCGATATGAGCTATAGAAGCCAAAGCGCAAAATACCAAAATGGTATCTATGTTCCAACTGGCTATGTGCTTCCACTTGGAGACAATAGAGACAACTCCCATGATGGAAGATACTTTGGTCCTGTAGAGGAGAGTGACATTAACGGTAGAGTCATCGGAAGATTCTGGCCGCTTAATCGCATAGGCAATCTCACCGATGATTAATAGGTCTCTTCTAAAAGAAGTCGAAGATCTCTCTCTATATATTCATATCCCATTTTGCAAGAAAAAGTGCGAATACTGCGATTTCTATTCTCTTAGTGTCGATAAGATGCTAAGAGACAAGTATTTCACTATTCTCAGAAGTGAGCTTTTGAAACTGAATAAGATATGGAATAGAGAGTATAGGACAATCTATTTTGGCGGAGGAAATCCGTATCTAATAGGCAAGGAGAATCTTATAGAACTCATTGACGCAGCAGAGGAATTTGGCAAATCAGATGAGCTAACCATAGAGATGAACCCTGAGAATTTCATTGAGGACTCTGCCGACTTATTTATTGAGAGAGCAGATAGAGTCTCCCTTGGAATCGAGTCATTTGACAGTGAAATCCTATCTCTTATTGGAAGAAATGGAAGCTCTGAGGAGAATATGCTCTCACTCGAGAAGATAGACCAAAATCATCTATATGAAAAGATGAATCTAGATCTGATAACGTCTATCCCAATTGAATCCTCTCTTGAAAGATCCAAAGAAGATCTATATAGAATCATCGCATCCAAAGTAAGCCATATTTCTCTCTATTCGCTTACGCTATATGAGAATACACCTTTGAAAAAGAGAGTTCTTCCACTTGACGATAATATTGAGTCTGAGATTCTATCAGAACTTTGGTCTATCTTAGGAGAAAATGGCTACGATCATTATGAGATATCCAATTTCTCAATTGGCAAAGCCAAACGCAGTAAGCACAATATGGCCTATTGGAATCTATCTAGCTTTATTGGTCTTGGTCCGACATCAGAGTCTTCTCTTGGCTATAGAGATGTGATCTCTATGAGAAATACCGAATCAATAGAGGACTATATTTCCAATCCTGATTACCAAATAGACTTTCTCGAAAGGAAGGAGGCATTGACTGAGTATATAATGCTCTCTTTGAGAACGAGTGACGGAATCTCCAAAAGCGTTCTCTCTGATAGATTCTCATTTGACATGGATAAAATCACAGAGAGGCTATCAAGAGAATATGGGAGAGATTATATAAGCTATGATGACAAGTCGCTTTTTCTGACAGAGAGAGGAATGCTCATTCTAGATCAGATTGTACTATCATCCATCCTCTCGTTCTAAATTCTATTATTGACCATGATTTTATGGTGATATATTATTTTTTTCGTTTATTTCTAAGGATTTTAAGAGGTATATATGTCTGGCCACTCCAAATGGGCAACTATTAAGCATGCAAAAGGTATTGCTGACGCAAAGCGCGGTCAGAAATTCACTAAGCTTATCAAAGAGATTACCGTAGCTGCAAAGCAGGGCGGAACCGATCCAAACTCAAATGCGGCTTTAAGGACTGCTATTCTCAAGGCAAAGGCCGAGAATATGCCTAAGGACAATATTGATAGAGCTATTAAGAAGGCAACAGGTGAGGGCGGAGCTGCCACCTATATGGAACTTACATATGAGGGATATGCTCCAGGTGGAGTTGCAATAATCATCGATACTCTTACCGATAACAAGAATAGAACTGCAGCTGATGTAAGGTCCACACTTACTAAGCTCGGTGGCTCTTTGGGTTCAACTGGCTGTGTTAGCTACATGTTCCAGACTAAGGGCATTATCACCTACGATGCAGAGAAGTACTCCGAGGATCAGATCTTTGAGGCAGCCTTGGAAAATGGCGCCGAGGATGTAGTTACAAATGACGGAGTTATTGAAGTGACTACTCAGCCTTCTGATTTCGCTACTGTCTTAGAGGCTATGCAGGCAGCTGGATTTGAGCAGGATAGCGCTGATATCCAGAAAATAGCAGATCAGACGGTTACGCTTGATAATGAGAAGGCCAATAAGGTACTCAAGATCGTAGATAGACTTGAGGAGCTTGAGGATGTTCAGCAGGTCTCTACTAACCTCGACCTTCCAGATGATTTTGTCCAAGAGGAGTAGTCTTGATAGTCCTAGGAATTGACCCAGGATTGAGAGATACCGGTTGGGGAGTTGTTTCCTATGATGAGAGAGGGCATTACAAGGCCCTCTCTTATGGTGTTATACAAACAGATACATCAAATAGTCTTCAAAAGAGAATCTTCACTATAACTGAGGACCTTGCCACTGTCGCCAGAAGATATGGGGTAACTGTCGTATCAATGGAAGACATCTTCTTTACTAAGAACATAACATCTGCTATCCCAGTTGCTAAGGTAATCGGGGCAATAATATACAAGTTTTCAGAGATGGGCCTTAGCGTAAATCTATATGCACCAAGAGAGATAAAGATGGCAATTACAGGCATGGGAAACGCTGAAAAAGCCCAAATTCAGGATATGGTAAAGCGCTTTCTTAATCTTGCTGATATCCCTAAGCCGGACCATGCCGCAGATGCTCTTGCCGACTGCATATGCTATTGCTCTCACTATTCCTTTAAAGATAAAATCAGCCTATGATCAATGCCATAAATGGCGCTGCCATTGAAATAGCAAATGATTCCATTACAGTGCTTACTCTCTCTGGAGTCGAGTATTCAATAGAGATTAGCCAAAGAACCAGAGACAAATTCCTAAATCTATCAAAAGAAGAGAGAGAGTCAGTGAGGGTCTTTACTGTTCTTCAGCATAGAGAGGACTCCATGACGCTCTTTGGCTTTTATGACAAAGAAGAGCGCTACATATTCAATGAGCTCCAGACTGTTCCGGGAATTGCTGCGCGAGGCGCACTTAAAATACTTTCGGGAATATCCATTGAGGACTTGATGATTGCACTGGATAGGCAGGATGTCAAAACATTGGCAAAGGTTCCTGGAATTGGAGCAAAGACTGCCCAAAAGCTTATACTCCAGCTTAGAAACGAACTCGTTCTTGACCTTGATCAGCTTGACGATAAAGAGGCCAAGCTCTCACCTAAAGATGAGTTAAAGGATCTTGCTTCTTCATTTATTGAGCTTGGATACGACAGAAGACTTGTCCAAAGAGAGCTGAATACTATTTTAGAAGAGCATAAAGTTGAGCTTGAGGGTCTTTCTCAGAAGAAGAAAGAAGAGAAAATACTACCACTTTTGATTAAGAGGCTTAGCTGATGATAATCGAGTCCGAAGATTTTGATGAGAGTGCAGAACTCAGGGCAGTTGAGCCTAAATTCAATGAAGAGGACAATCAGCAGGAGAATATTCTTCGTCCTCGCTATTTAAGGGATTTTCAGGGACAGAGCGAATTAAAAGAGAATCTCGAGATCTATATCAAGGCTGCTAAAGCGAGAGGCGAGGCGCTGGATCATATATTCTTTCAGGGACCTCCGGGACTTGGAAAAACGACTCTTGCCACAATAATCGCTAATGAAATGGGCGCCGAGATTAGGCTTACAAGCGCAACGGCTCTGGAGAAACCGAAAGACCTTGTTGGAATTCTCACAAACCTTACCAGGGGGTCTATTCTTTTTATAGATGAGATTCACGGTCTTAAGAAAACCATGGAAGAGACTCTCTATATTGCCATGGAAGACTTTGAGATAGACTGGGTCATCGGGCAGGGTCCTGCTGCAAGGACAATGCGAATAAATCTTGAGCCCTTCACCCTTATCGGCGCAACAACAAGGGCAGGAGCTGTTTCAAAGCCGCTAGAGAATAGATTTGGCATTCCTTTGAAAATCGATCTCTATAGTCCTGATGAGCTTGGTCTGATAATCAAGAGATCAAGCAAGATACTCAATACCAAAATAACCAGTAAAGCAGTTGAGCTCATTGCAGAGAGCTCGAGGGGAACGCCCCGTATAGCAAATAGGCTTCTTAGAAGAATTAGGGATATATCAGAGGTTGAGGGAAGTGGGGACATCGATGAGAAGATGGCCAGAGAGGGACTTAAGAGACTCGGAATAGACGAGAATGGCCTTGATAAGACTGACAGAATGATTCTTAAGACAATAATTGATGTATATAATGGCGGTCCTGTTGGACTTGAGGCTCTTGCTGCATCTTTAAATGACGATGCGGCAACACTTGAGGTATATTACGAGCCGTTTTTGATGAGGCAGGGATATTTAAAGCGAACAAGCCGTGGACGTTGTGTAACAAATAAGGCCTATGAGGTCTTAGGAAGGAAAAATGCTGACCAAGGACTTCTATTTTGACCTGCCAGAAGAGCTTATTGCCCAAGAGCCTCGAGAGCGAGATGGAAAAGACAGACTTCTGTACTTAAATAAGCTTACAGGAAAGTTCTCTGATGATACATTTGAGTCTATCTTGGATCACGTAGAGGAAGAGACTGTCTTTGTTGTCAATGACTCGAAGGTCAGAAAGGCGCGTCTCTTTGCCAAAAGCGAGAGTGGTGCAGAGGTTGAGTTTCTTTTCCTAAGAAGAATCAGCGACGATGAATGGGAGTGCTCAGCTAAAAGAAGCAAGAGACAGCATGTTGGAAAAAGGTATTATTTTCCCTCTGGCGTTGAAGCAGTAATAACCGCAGAGAGCGACAGTGGAATCAAGATTCTGAAATTCGACTCTGATTTGAAAGAGGAGTACTTTCAGGAAAATGGCCATGTCCCCCTTCCTCCCTATATAAAGCGAGAGGACAATTTCAAAGACGATAAGTGGTATCAGACTGTCTATGCAAAGAATATGGGCTCAGTTGCAGCCCCGACTGCCGGACTCCATTTCACTGATGAGCTTCTCACTAGGATAGAGAGCCGCTTTGAGTTATATAGAGTCACGCTTCACGTTGGAATGGGAACATTTCTTCCTGTGAGAAGCGTTAATATTGAAGATCACAAAATGCATTCAGAGAGCTTCTACATAGATCCAGAGACTATGGATAGCCTAAATAGGGCAAAGAGAGACAAAAGGCGCATACTTGCTGTTGGCACTACTTCTATGAGGACATTAGAGAGCTCATCTGATGAGAGCGGAAGACTAATAAGGTCATCCGGATCTACCGATATCTTCATAAAGCCAGGCTACAGATTCAAATTCGTCGATGATCTAATTACGAATTTCCATACACCAGAGTCGACTCTATTGATGCTTGTCTCTGCCATGACGGGAAAAGAGAGCATTTTAAGTGCATATCGCCATGCAATAGAAAATGGATATAGATTCTTCAGCTATGGAGATGCGATGTTTATAAATGGATATTATCCAGAGTAGCCTCTAAGGCTATTTTCGCTATCTCATCAATCGAGAGCCTTCCATCTATTGTGAAGAGCTTTACGCCTCTATCAAGGCTATTGAGTTTCTTCTGGTAGTTTTCGCTTACTCTTCTGAGAAAATCCTCTTTTTCGAATATCTCCTTTTTCTCGCCTCGCCTGTCTATTCGCTTTATGCACTCTTCAAGTGGTGTATCAATATAAAAGAGTATCTCTGGCTGGGGAAAATCATTTAGCCTCTCGGCCTCCTCATATGAGACTGTTGCGCCTTGATAGGCAATAGAAGAGTAGAGATATCTATCTGATATGACAATTTTGCCCTCCTCAAGCTTCTTTACCACACCGTCTTTTCCAAAGAGATGATCTTCTCTGTCGGCTGCATATAAAAGCATTAGCGACCTAGCGGTTGTTGAACACTTGCCGCTTAGATAAGTATCTCTGATAAGACATCCGATTGGAGAGCTAGTCGGCTCGAATGTTCTATATGTATTTATGTCTCTGTCTAATAGTCTTTTTTCAAGCTCTTTTGCCTGACTGGTGGTTCCAGCCCCGTCTAAGCCCTCAAATACTATGAAGTTCTCTAAGATATTCATTTTATCTCCAATTAAAATAGTCGCTTTATTATGCTATTCTTCATATTGAAAATAAATACTGGCACTTAGGCAACTATGAGATATCATACAAGGCTATCGACACTTTTAATATCTGTTATCGTTGTTCTTATCTTTGCCTTTGTATCTATATCAGTGATTGTTGCCCTGAGTCAGACAAGCCCCACACTTCTCATAGCAAACTTTATTTTCTCATCTCTTAAGACAAGAAATTCAGACTTTTCGATATCGTTCTCGTCTATAGAGAGAAACCTTAGAGATAGGATCTATGTCAATGATTTTCAAATAGCCTACAAGGGAGAGATGCTTTTGTCTCTTGAGAAAATAACCATCAACAGGGGATTCTTCTCGCTTTTGGCATATTTTTTCAATCATAGGGGAATCATTAGAATTGAAGCGAACTCGGGCTTTATCAATATTCCCTCTTCATTCTTTCAAACCGAAGAGAAAGTAAGCCTTGAGTCTTCTCAAGATGCAATTGGCTCTATATTCGATAGGGTCTTTTCAATAAATCCTCCGCGATTTCTCTCATCATGGGGCTTGGCTTTGGATGTCAGCGATTTGGATCTTATTATCGGTGACGGACTTCAAATAGATGATATAACTCTCAATGGCTACTGGAATCATGGACCTGAAGGAATGATTTTGACTGCTGAGATTCCTATAATCGAATATAGGAATAATTCAGGCGTTCTTGATGCCGATAATATTATAGTCAGCATTCGCGAGGAAGAGGGCCTTACACTTTCTCTCTCTCTTTCAAGGGCACATCTCTCTAGTGAGGATTCAAATGCAGAGCTTACGACTTTCCTTGCACAGACAGTAATTGATGATATTTCCTCAATAACTCTCTCCGAGCTTCCTCTCAATGTCGTCTATGATTCGTTTGAGGGAAATATCAGAGATATTTTCATCAAGACAGGTCCTATGATCCTCCATGAGGAGTCTATGGTTGGAAGCCTAGTTGTTGACAAAATCGATTTTGTCTCAGATGAGATAGAGGGAGAAATTGATTCTCTCTCTGTTTCTACAGATGGCTTTGACGAGTTTGATTACAAGCTGGATGGCATCTATTTTGAGAATGGCGCTGTAAGTCTTATTGATTCTGACTTGATTTACGGCAGCTACATAATTGGAGATGGCAATTTCGAGCTTGATATCCCTCGTCTTGAGAGCGATATAATAAGAGAGCTTACCCAAGAGCTCTATGGCAAAGCCATAATAACTGATTTCAATTTCGCTTTTTCCCATAAAGAAGACCTTTCATTCAGCTCAAAGGGAAATATCGATGCACTCTCTCTTGATCCGCTCCTGTCTGACTTGAAGATTAGCGAAGACATCTCATTTGAATTTAAAAACAATGCGATTGAGAGCGCCAAGATAAAAATATTCTCACGAGAAGACGACCCAAATGGAATCGATATAGAGCTCTCTGCGTCCAGAGATGGAATAGGGGGAGAATTCAAAGTCGATAGGCTATCTCTTGAGGGTCTCTTCTCAGAGAGAATCTTCATCGATTTCGATTTGAGCGAATTCAGACTCAATCCATATAGGCCTATTATCAATATTTTTGCCCCATGGCTCTCATCTTATATTTCAGAGAGCACATATATAAATGGATCAGTGATGATAGATCTCAACCGGAATGAGGATTCCATAATCCACTACACAGGTCCATTTGATATCAATCTCTCTATTGAGCAAATAAGATTTAATGATTTCTCATTTGATTTAAGTCTTTCATCATCAGGCTTCTTTGAGAAGGATATAATCGAAGTCTCTTCATTAAATATAGAAACCAGTCCAGTTGGAATTGCCTTTAATGGCAGTGTTGAATATAGAAGTCTGCTTCCTTCAGGTCATTTCTCAGTCTATTCTCCCCGAACACAATCAGAATACCTTATTGCAGACTTGAATCTTCAGTCCGATGGAATCTATGGCTTTATGGCAACTGCTCCGCACTTTACAGATACATTTATCAGGGGAATAGTCGATTTCACTAACGATGGAATAGTATCCAGCGTCTCAACGCTATCACTCTTCTCAAATCTCTATCCGTTCTCTCTCATTGTCGATTTAGAGAGAAAAAACATATCTGTTAACCACGAGAATTTCCAATTAATTGCCGATTATATGGAAACTCTTTCGATTAATGCGATATTTGACTCTCTTAGTCTGATTAATGAGACGGCTGAAGTCACTCCATCCTCTATAGAGGGAGAGGTGAATTTCGATTTTGACTTCAAGAATCAGAGATACCAACTAGATGTGCCTGAGCTGAGGATGAATAAGCTTACGCATATTCCTTACTCTCCGACTCTGATTTTGTCATTAAGCGGAGACAATAATGAAATAAATCTTAGTGATATCGCATTATATTATGATGGTCTGCCCTCATTGAGAGGCTCCTCATTGATATCATTTGCAGATAATTCCTTCTCGCTTTATCTGCATTCAGAGGATTTTAGCGAGGAGTACCTTGCATCGATAATTAAGGAGGGGGATTCATATACATCGGTTCTCAAATTCTCAAATATGCTTCTTGATCGTGTGGGACTTGAGGATATGAGAGGAGATCTTCTTCTCTCTGGAAGTGCAAATAGGCTTGAGGAGTTCGATTTCTCGGGAGATTTTACTGCAGAAAGCCTCGATCCCACAGACAATAGGGTAATAACTGCCGAACTAGCACTCAATGAGAGCCTATTTGAGATGAGAAATATTCGCTATACTCACAATAAGACTAGTTTCTCTTCGCCATATTTGGGCTTCTCAAGTAAGAGCGGAGAATTTAGACTGGACGATCTTTTTATAGCATTGGCATTTGAGGGCAATGACAGAGACCATCTGATTTCGCTTCTATTCTCACTCAGTGGAAGAACTGATAAGAAGAATACTCTTTTCCAGGGTATATCTAACCTAATCACCACAAAAGGGGAGTCGGTTGCTATCCAAGGCGTTCTGGAGAATCTCAATATTGACGATGTTCTTATTACTCCTAAAAGATCTTTCACTGCTCAGATGAAAAACGGAACTCTTACATTTTTCGGAGATCTTCTCTACGGTACGTTCACACCGGAGAGAAGCTTTGTGGATCTTTCAGTGAACCTCTCTCCAGTTGCCGAGTTCTCACTCTCTGGCAGCTACCAAAAGGAGAATTTCGCTCTCTTCTTGGACATTGATAGCGTAAATCTTCTATTTGTCGATTTCTCGATGAAATCTCCTCTTGTTCAATTCGATCCCAATTTCTCAATAAAGGGAAATGTGACTATAACAAGAGAGAACGACGCCTTCTCGCTATATGGACAGCTTGGTGCAGAGACTGCAGAGTTTGAGGTTTTCTATCTGCCTAATCAGAAGATAATACTTCATAATCCTACTTTCTTGGCTTGGGGAACAGATATAACGAGCGTGCTTTGCGATGCAACTGTGCTGAATCTTAATACCTATGAGAGAACACCTGGAAAGATATCGCTCGGTCTCTATTTCAACGATAATCTCTCTTTCAGCTCATGGGACCTGGAAGTCTATATCGATGACGGAAATGAGATTGATTTCAGACTTCCTGCAGTGACATCGAATATAGACATAATAGGAAAGGTCTCAGGTTTTTACAGAATTGAGGGCAATATCGAATATATCAAGAATACTGGCATTGTCACCGTCGATAATACAACTCTCTCAATTGGAATGAGAGAGCTGCCTGAGTGGTGGAAGGGCGGAATACCCGCTGAAATCGATTTTGAGATTCTCCTGAGAGAAAACGCAGAGTTCGTATTTCCACTGGGTCCAAACCCTATTCTTGTTGCAAATATCCAGGACAATACCAGAGTCCACTATGACTATGTACCAGGGCGAGGGATGAATCTCACTGGAGATATAAACCTAAGATCCGGAGAGATCTATTATTTCCAGAAATACTTCTATATCACTGAGGGCTCACTTGTCTTCAGAAGCTCTAGCGAGGGTTTCAATCCAGTATTGAACCTAAGGGCACGACTTAGGGATTTTGATTCTAACGGAGACCCAGTTGATATTTACCTGGTCTTAAGAGATGCCACATTGGATAATATATCGCCTACATTTGAGAGTACTCCGAGTTTAGAGCAGAATGAGATTCTTAGCATACTTGGACAGGCGATTCTTCCTACATCTGCATATGGAGAAGATGCAGTGAGAACCGTTGTCTCAGCAGCGACTGCCTCAATAGATATCCTCTCTAGATTTGGAATAATAAATCCAATGGACACGGGTCTCTCTTCTACTATAAGAAACTCGCTCTTCTTGGATACCTTCTCGCTTCATAGCAATATTCTCATGAATATTCTCACTGATACTGTCTCTTTGATGGGAATTGAGTTCTATTCGCCATATACGCCACTTGCACGATACCTTGATGGCACAACTCTCTTTATGGGCAAATATCTGACTCAGAATCTCTATTTCCAGGCAATGCTGCACCTATCTGCAGAAAGAACATGGAACCAAAATAGATTCAGCTTTATAGCCTCTGACCTTGTGCTTGATACCGAGCTCTCCATTGAATGGAATAATCCGATGTTTACAGCTATTTTCTTTACGCAGCCAGTTAATCTCACCGCATTCTCACTCATCGATGGATTTGGCTTCACTCTTATGAAGAGAATGGTATTCTGAGAAACTACATAGAAAATACCCAAAAAGAAACAAATTTCTATCCTATAAACAATTAAGAGTGTATTAAGTTAATTTGCATTTTAATCTCGTTTGTAAAGCAAAATGGTTTTATGATAGGATTTCACTGAGGTTTCGATGAATCATCTAAAAAGGATTTTTGCATCTTTGATTCTTGCTCTTTCAGCCTGCCTATTATTTGCAGCTGAGGGAGACTGGTGGGAAGGACTTCCAATCAGATTTAGATATAGTGGACTTCAGAATGTCAGTCAGGAGAGACTCGATAGCCTTCTGTCCACATATGTCGGTGTCCCATTTTCGGATGATGTGTTTCAGGAGATCTCCAACCTTCTCTATTTAGAGGATTGGATGTTCTATTTTGAGGCTGAGGCTGATACAGATGAGAATGATGTCTTTTATATAAACCTCGATATTCACGAGAATCCATATGTAAATAGCGTTGTCATAACAGGAAACAACAAGGTCAAAAATAGGGCCTTGATGGACGCTCAGGATATTTCTGTTGGCTCTTTCTTTAATCCAGTAGATATAAATAATAGTGTGGCTTCCATCATCTCCTATTATCTTTCAAAGGGCTATAGAGACGTAAAGGTCGAAGGAGACTACGAAGAGGACGCTGATAAAAACCAGGTAAGCGTCTCTTTTAACATTGTTGAGGGCAAGCAATATAAGATAAGAGATATCTACTTTGAGGGTAATACGGGAGCCAATGAGAAAGAGCTTAATAAGCTTTTGTCATCTGAAAAGAAATCCTTCTTCCATTCAGGAAATTTTCTTGAATCTAATATCGATACCGATAAGGCCCAAATAGCATCTTACTATGCGTCAATTGGATATCCAGATGCAAAGGTGGTTAATGTTCTTGTTGAGCCAACTGGAGAAGAGACAGAGGACGTTATCTATGTGAATCTCACCTTCATCATAGAGGAGGGCGATCTCTGGAGAATCGGATCAATCGAAGTGGAGGGAAATACAGTCTTCTCAAATAAGCAGATTGATGATGAGATAACCGTAAAGAGCGGAGACGTATATGATGCAGAGACTCTCTCTCAGATGATCAACAATATCTCTACTCTCTATTGGGATGAGGGCTATATCAGAGCCTTTGTAAATCCTATCGAGACCAGAGATGAAGAGAATAAGACAATAAGCTATGACATTGATATAGAGGAGGGAACTCAGTCAGTTGTCGATGAGGTGGTCTTGACTGGTCTTACTAAGACTAAGCCCTACGTCTTTGAGAGAGAGCTTACCATCCATGTTGGCGATATCTTCTCAAGGGCCCAATACATTCAGAGTCAGCAGAATCTTATGAACACTGGACTACTGACAAGCGTTAGGGCTCAGATCTATCCATCCAGCTCAGATAATGGAGTAATTGTAGAATTCATAATAGAAGAGGGAAACCAGATGGAGCTTCAGTTTGGAGCAACTTTTGGCGGAAATGTCGATGGCTTTCCAATTTCTGGATTCTTGCAGTGGTCAGATAAGAATATCTTCGGGACAGCGAGAAACCTCTCTATCTCAACAACTCTCTCTCCCTCGACTCAACAGGTTGGACTCTCGCTTTCTGATAACTGGGTAGGGGACAAGAGATGGTCAAATGGAATCTCCCTAACAGTCAGCAGAAATGCCAGAACAGGCGCTTTGCAGCAGGGACTGGGATCGCGACCGTATAACGGAAGAGACTACGAGAGAGTTACCTATCCACTTGGGTATGCCAATGCAAATGACTGGTACAATCTCGAGATAACTCCATCTAGTGCATATCTTATGAACTATGACTACTGGAGCATATCCGTTGGCTATAATACAGGCTACACTTTTGTCTGGCTTCCAGGATCGCTTACAATTAGCGGCGGAGTCACTGTAGGACTCAATCACGCAATCTATGACGATGGGAACTATACTCCATACGAATACCTGATTCAGCAATATAGAGAGAGATGGCAGTTCTCCAATAGGCTCTCTCTTGGAATAACATGGGATGGAAGAGACCTTATCATGAATACGACAAGGGGATATCTCTTCTCATTGAACTACACCTATGCTGGAGGCTTCTTATTCGGTCTCTCTAACTACAATAGGCTTAGCTTCTCAGCTGCAGGCTACCACTCGCTCTATTCATATCAGGATGATGAGGATAGAACCAAGGCTCTTGTTCTCTCACTCACATCC
>CANRIJ010000017.1 GCA_947630635.1 uncultured Spirochaetaceae bacterium
GAGAGGATAATCCAGTATGAGCGCTTTGCTCTCTATTATCTCTCTTGTCACAGAAATCTCTACCCGGTATATAAAAACAAAATCACATATAGCGATTTTCAAAATAGCGAGAGTAGTGTTATATACAATGCCCTCGAGAGGCAGTTCAGAATGGGCTATGAAAGCGACGAGCTCTTCTTGAATCTCATTGATGATGAGGATGTAAAAAACAGCATCTCTACTTCCTTTGCCCTTGATACCTATCAAAAGGACGATAGAGAAGCTCTTGATGAAGCCGTAGACAGAATAATCCTATCATCGATGGAGAGGTCTAGAGAGAAGCTTGTCGAGCAGATACAGTTGGCTGAGAGGGACAAGATCACAGATGAGCTTGTCTCTCTTCTCGAGATGAAACAGGATATCGATAGGGATATTAAGGTCCTTAAAGAGAGTCTATTAAAGAAGGAGTAAAATGGCAGACGATTTTACTAAAAGCGAGCTATTCAAGAAAATAAAGAAGTTCGCAGACCTCAATGGCGAGATTACGAAGAATGAGCTCTTGGATCTCATGGAAGAGGATAATTCCGATTCCCTTAAGTTCGGTGGAATCGATGGAGTTCTCAAAGAGCTGAAGAAGACAAGCATAGAGTATAGCGATCATGATGATGACTCTTCTCAGGAAGAAGAGGATTTTCCCGGCGAAGAGGGGCTTGAGGAGCTAGATAGACAAGAGGAAGACGTCTTTTCCGATGACGAAGAGAGCGACTATGAGGATGTGCCAACAGAGGAAGAGCTAAGCGATATTGAGGATGAGGAAGACGAGGACGATGATGAGTCATCGGAAGATAAGAAAGACGATGATGATGAGGAGGATGAAGAGCGAGAGAAGGATTATGACGAGGATGAGGATAAGAACTGGAAGAGCTCAGGCGAGGACGATGGAGAGAGCGAGGTAATAATCGACATTGCCTCTATTGCAAACCAGCAGTCCGAGCATAAGAGCCACTCCTCATCTCCAAAGCTCGATACCTCACAGGATGACCCGATTAGGCTCTATCTCAAGGAAATCGGAAATGAGAACCTCTTGACTGGCGATCAGGAGAAAGAGCTTGCCAAGCAAATGGAAAAGGGCGCCCAGATTGTCTATGCCGTTATAAGGGAGTCTGGAATCCTCATCTCGTTCTTCCAAAAGGTCATTGATCACATCAACACAAGGCTTGATGACGATGGCGATGATACAATGAGCCAGGATGAGATAAAGGAATTTCTCTCAAAGCAGAAGAGATTTATAAATCAATACAAAGAGCAGCTCTATAAGGAGATTTCCCCCAAGGTAACGATCTCGCAGAAGATTAAGGACTACATTGACCTAAAGAGCAAATTGATCCTTGCCGGCGATAACCCTGAGAATAACGCTGCATTGATTTCAGATAGGGAGTCTCTTCTAAATAGGCTTGGCGGACACCCTGATGAGGACTCTTCGCTTTACAAGGGAAAGAAGAGAGGCGATTTCCAGTCAAGAGAGAAGTGGCTTGAGTATGCAAGAGAGTGCACTAGGGAGTGCAGAATCAAGGAGTTCAATGACGAGATTGAGAGAATTGACAATGAGGTTCTGGACCTAAATAGAAAGCTCTCAGAGGAAGTTGAGGAGAAGCTCAGCCAGTATAGGGAATCTCATCCAAATGCAAGCCAGCAGGATGTAGACAAAGAGAGCGAAAAGCTCAAAAAGAAGGCCAATGACGACAATACTCAGAGGGCTCTTGAGCTATCAAAGCAGAGAAACAAGTGTCTTGATGAGCTTAAGACTCTTGAGGGGAAAAAGGTCTTTATCCCTATTAAGGATTGGGTTGATGGAATTCCACTCATGCAGGAGGAGATTGACTACCTCACTCAGGAATTTGTGAATACAGAAAAGAGGATAAATATCTCCAATCAGAAGAAGGCTCAGACCGAGAGAAGGCTGAAAGTCAACTCATCCAAGGAGCTTAGACAGCTTGGAAGAGACCTCGCTACCAGGGCTAAGGCCCATGAGATAGAAGAGGAGCTTCAGATGACAAGCGACCAGATCAAAGATGAGATCAAGGAGCTTCAGCTAACTGAGAAAGAGCTGAGAAACATCGAGAATGAGTATGAGGCCAAGAGCGACGAGATTATAGAGTCTGTGCATAACATCCAATATGGCAAGAAGATTCTCAAGGAGGCCAAGGACAGACTCATTAAGGCAAATCTCCGTCTTGTTGTATCAATTGCAAAGAAGTATACAAACCGCGGCCTTGCCTTCTTTGACCTAGTGCAAGAGGGAAATATAGGACTGATTAAGGCCGTAGAGAAGTTCGAGTACGAAAAGGGCTTCAAGTTCTCAACCTATGCTACCTGGTGGATTAGACAGGCTATCACAAGAAGCATCTCAGACCAGGCAAGAACCATCAGAGTTCCTGTTCACATGATTGAGCAGATCAACAAGGTCGTTAGAGAGCAGAGAATACTTATGCAGCAATACGGAAGAGAGCCGACTGATGCAGAGATCGCAGAGTCTCTTGATTGGCCAGAGAGCAAGGTCAAGAATGTAAAATCTGTTGCCCGTGAGCCTATATCGCTTGAGACTCCGGTTGGAGAGGAAGAGGATAGCGTCCTTTCGGACTTCATTGAGGATAAAGATGCAGAGAACCCAGCAAACCAGACCTCTTTTACCCTCTTGCAGGATACCATCAATGATGTGCTTGCAACCCTTCCTGAAAGGGAGCAGGAGGTCATTAAGATGCGCTTCGGACTCAATAATGGATATGCTTTGACTCTTGAAGAGGTGGGACTCTACTTCGATGTCACAAGAGAGAGAATCAGACAGATTGAGGCTAAGGCATTAAGACGGCTCAGGCATCCAAAGAGGAGCCGTCAGCTTAAGGATTGGAACTAGCTTGGTTGATAACATTAACCAGTTATTGTAGACTTACTTGTTGCTTAATTGAGGAGTAGTAGCCAATGGCAAAACAGACAAAAAAGCTTGAGTGTCTTATGAAGCTTCAGAAAGCTTTAAAGGAGAAATTCGAGCTGGAGAACACAGTTGAGAGCCTTCCTAAGAAACTTAGGGAAGAAGAGGATAAGCTCAAGAGGCTTTCAAGCGATTTTCTTAGACTTACTGAGGAGTTCAATGCAGCCAGAGAGGAGGAGAAGTCTCTCACAATCCGCTATGAGGATGCATTTGCTCTCAGAACAAAATACGAGAAACAGGCTGAATTCGTAACAACCAATAGAGAGATGGATGCTCTCTTGAAGCAGCAGGAAGAGGCCAAGAGCCAAGAGAATACTCTTCATAAGGCAAGAAATGCAAAGCAGCAGCAGGTAGAGAAGCTTAGAGAAGAGCTCGATAAGAGAGATGAGGAGTGCAGAGTACAGCAGGAAATAGTCGACAAGGAGAGAGAAAAGGTCTCTGAGAGCGTCGATTCTATTTACCACAAGATCGATGCACTTAACCAGGAGCTTAACAAGCTTAAGGGAAATGATATCTCTGAAGAGCTCTTTGAGAGATTCTCCATTATCTCAAAGAGAAAGAAGGGAGAGGGAATTGTTCCCGTTCATGGACAGGTCTGCACTGGATGCAATATGGTTCTTCCTATGCAATTTGTCATCGATCTCAGAAAGAAGGAAGAGAACAATGAGATTGAGCAGTGCCCTTATTGCTCAAGAGTGATCTATTACGAACCACTTGATCCCCAGGAAGAGAGAAAATACATCTTTGTGGATATTGCAACTTCTATTGATTCGCTCTCATCGGAGGAGGAGATAGAAGAGAGCACAAAGGACGAGGAGATTCTCACCGAGGGCGAGTTCTCGCTTGATTAGTTTTTCAGGCTTTTGAAGCGATCGCTTTTTTAAGAGGAAAGTCCGGGCTCCTAGGACGATGATGCTGGCTAACGGCCAGGTGCGGCAACGCAACAGACAGTGCAGCAGAAAGCATACCGCCTACGGGTAAGGGTGAAATGGCAGTGTAAGAGACTACCGCTTTTCTGGTGACAGAAAAGGCATTGAAAACCTCATCAGGAGCAAGGCCAAGAAGTGATAGGGTCGTCCTCCCTCAGTCACGGGTAGGCTGCTTGAGGCCTCGAGCAATTGAGGTCCTAGATAGATGATCGCATAAACAGAACCCGGCTTATCAAAAACCTGTTTTTATATTGGCTCCTTAATGGGGCCTTTTTATTTCATCCCAGATTTCATTGAGCTCTTTGTTATGATCTCTGTCTCTGGGTATATTCCTCTCTATTGCAATGTCTATAGTCTTCTGAAATCTCTCTTTGATCTTGCAATTAGATCTAAAAAGGGCTGTATTGGGTCTTATCTTAAGTAGTCTTGCGAGGTTTACAACAGAGAAGAGAAGATCGCCGATTTCCTCCTCAGTTTCATCTTTATCTCCTTTTTCTATTGCCTCTTCAGTCTCCTTTAGTTCCTCTTTTGCCTTTTCAAGTGCGCTTTCTGGAGATGGAAAGTCAAATGCTATCTTTGCCATATTCTTCTGGATTTCATAGGCTTCCTCCAAAGGCGGAAGAGAGGAGGGGATGTGAGAGAAGAAGTCCTTTTCGTCTCTCTTTTTGCCCTCTTTCTCTGCTTTTATCTCATTCCACATTTTAAGGCCCTCTTCGGCTGTCTCAGCCTTCTTATCTCCAAAGACATGAGGGTGCCGTCTGATAAGCTTTCTAGATACTTCATCTATCGCCTTTTCAGGAAGAAAATCGCCTTGATCCAAATGGATTTTAAGCTCCATGAGTACATTGATAAGCACATCGCCAATCTCCTCTCTCTCATTTTCGATGTCATGTTTGTCAATTGCATCTATATACTCATATGTCTCGTCCAATAGGCTCTCTGCGATTGTCTTATTATTCTGCTTTCTGTCCCATTGGCATCCATCTGGATCCCTGAGTATGGTTATTATCTGAAAAAGCTGTTTGAAAGCCTCTTCTGGGCTATTTGAGACTTTTAAATCGAATTCTCTCATAGAGAATATGTTAGATAATAATCATCTTAATTTCGATTGTTCCATTCATTTTTTTACAAGTATCGTATTTGTTAAGATTTTTCAGGCATTTGTACTATTAAGAACCGATTTGAACAAAATCCATGTAAGATGCAATAATTTCATAGTTAGTGTTTTAAGACTAGTTGTTTAGTAAAAGATTAATGTAAAAAATCATATATGATTTCTAATATAGAAATCAATTGGGGTAGATTAATAAATATGAGGGGTGAAGCGCCACATAAAAAGTGTGGTCTATTTGGTAACATATATATATATGCGCTTTTAGTGCTTTTTTCTCTGCTTTTGGTGCTGCCTTTGGCATCATGCTATTCGGATATTGATTTTAAGCCCGCAGAAATTCCAGATAACACTAAACCCTCTAATCCTACATCTTCAAATCCCAATCCAACACCAGGCGATGCAGAAGACCCAGTTGATCCTAGTAATCCTGTAGCTGGAGTTGTCTATCTAGTTACAAAAGACAGTGATTATTCCAGAGAGTTCAAACTCTCTGTTATGAACATTCCAAGCACTCTTCAGAATATAAGTGTGGTTTTAAGTAATAATTCAGAAAATTATACATACAACATACCTCGAAATAAAAATTTTGATAGAAATGATTACTTATTGAATTACACAATTAACGGATCCAGAGATGAATCAAATGAAGAAGAGCCTATAGAGCCTGGAAAGTATAGTCTTTCAGTATTTGGAGATGGAGATCCTATAAATTCTGCAGCAGGTACACCTTCTATTGACTATACCTTTGAGGAGTATGAGCCATCTCAAGTTACTTTTAAAATGAATTCATCTGATACAAATAAGTATGCAATCGAAATAGCAAATACTCCTTATGCTGAGGATTTAGTCATATATGCAACAACTGAAGATCAACAAGCTGAAGGAGAAGGGACATATTCGGCAGGAGCAATTTCAAATCTAAAGGGCATAGACCTCGTAAATACAAACTTGCCCTATAAAAAACTCAAGCTTGAAAATGGAGAGATTAAAAATCAGATTGAAGGGAATAACAGTGGTCAAGATCCAAAGATCTTCGAGCTTCCCTCTGATGGTGGCTATGTTTCTTTTGTATTTGAATATGGATATCCACACTATAGATGGTATCAATTTAAATTTGAAACTCCGAAGCTGATTGTAACGAAGAGCATAACAAAAAATGATGAAGAAAATAATGGTAAGTATTATTACGATGCCAAAATTTATAATTTTCCATCCGATGATACTAGTAAAGTAAAACTCGGCTTATATGATGAAAGCACAAAAATATTAAAAGAACTCTCTACATCTGGGCTTTCGATAGTTGAAAATAGTCTTATATCAAAAGATGGGATTATAACTTGTACTTTGGAGTTTGATCAGAACATAGCTATGAGATCTGATTATTACAACGCAAATACTTCTAAAGCTACTTATATTCTTGAAGCAATATATGATAAGGATGGTAATTCTCAAAGAGAAACTAATACCCAGACAATACAGAGGCAGTTTAATTCTCCTCAGCTAATTGTTTCTAAGCCAAATAATGCTGGAAAGGGCGATTATGTCTTTGAGGCAACTATTTCTGATTTTCCTGCTGGATATGATTCTGTAAGACTTTATGGTGTAAAGAGAATTAGCTCTAACATGAATGATAACAGTGTTAAGAATTCAGCAACTGAAAATGGTGCGGCTTTCTATGTAGACATAATTCTCAATGATAGTGAAAAAGCAGAGAAAACACTTTATCCAATTTTAATTGATAATGATTACTTGAGAAGTTATGGTCATGGAAATATAGAAGATGGCTCTTATTATATTGTTGCCCAATTTGGCAATAATAGAATTTATAACAACAATAATTATAAGATTATCGGAAATAGGCTATTGTCATACAGTTCTGACAAAGAGATTGAAATATCTCTTGAGCAACTAAATCCACCTGCTCCAGATAAATTAATAAGTGAAAACAATACATATGATGGAAATATAAAGGTAACTATTAAGAATGCAAGAAATAAGGCTAAGAAGATAGAGATTGAGATAATGGGCTATACAAAGCCATCGAATACAGTAGATGTCCTTGTATCAGCGACACTTGATAATCTTATTGCGCTTAGCTCTGATGCTGGTAATTCAATATCTGATTTGTCTCTTAAGACATATTACTACGGAACTGGAACTTCTATGGAGTGCTGGGATCCTAAAAAGCCTTTTGAATTTACTGAAGTAGAAAAAGAAAATCTTAAAAACCTTAAGAAAGATGATTACGGTTTATTAGAGCCTGTATATAACGTTGAAACAGATACACTTGTTTTCTCAATTCCAAATAATTACTATGGTCGTTTCTTAGTAAGAACTAAGGTTACTGATTTTGCCAATGAGAATAACATCATTGAGAATATTCTTGACGAGAAACTTGATATCTACGCAAATCAATACAATATTGCGCTCTTGGAATTTACTGTTCCTACAACACTCTTTGCGGAATACTATATGTTTAATACTTCTGATAATGAGCCTCAAGGCAGGAGCGATATTCCAACTGTTATGTCTGTTTCTAGGTATTCTGGATATAACTGGAATGAGCTTACCCATTATGAATACTGGGATGAAGATAAACATGTAGATCATATACATAGAAATCCAAAAGTAAAACTCGCTAATACCGGAGATCAGAGCTGGGCAATTAATGAAGATGGAAAAACTCGTCTTGATATAGAGCTTGTTACTTTGATGAATGAATATGTTCAAGACCTAATCCAGATGCAGAAGGATCACGGCATTCAGGATACTGAATATAACTTCTTCTTCTCTGATTTCTCTCCAGAGTTTACATTGGCTCTTGTCTATGCCAATGGCCTTACTCCATCAACTCTTTCTAAAGATGAGTGGGTAAATAGTAACTCTACAAAATGCTCAGTTACATATCTTTCTTCTGGAAGAGAGACATATGACTATTTGGAAGCTTTGACAAGTGACAATCTAAATACAATTAAAAACGAATGGAATGAATTTAAAAATCAAGCAATTAAAGTGGGCGAGTATTTCAGCAGTTCAAATGCTACTATGAATTCCTATTACGATACTGCCTATAGTGATTTCAAAGACAATTTATATAATAAATTATCTTCTTGGAGAGAGAAAGAGGAAGCTATATTTGGAAAAGATAATCTCCATGGCGCTTTGCCCTTCCATATTCTTGCTGCTATTGATGAGCCAAGTACTACTTGGAGGATAGGCAACATTTCTCTATTCGAATATGTAATTGGAAATGAAACGCTATCTGGTTGGTTTGATGAAGAGCGAAATCAGCAAAATATAATTGAATCTAATCCGTTGGCCAGAATAAAGACTCTTAAAGATAACAAGAATGGGGTATTTGACAAATTCCTTAAAGTCCTAGGTATCGATTGGAATAGTGTTAAGCCCAAAAATGGTGAAATACCAGTTCTCTTTATAGGAAGAGTAGGAGATTATAAGCAAGGTTGGTATGCAACTGGATATGAAGAGAAAGAAAACCCTTATTATCTAAAAGAATACATGCAGATTACTCAAAAGCTTTTTGCTTCAGATAATAAAAATCAGTTTAAGTATTACTACATAGGCGATAGGGTTGATTATGAAAATAATGGAAATAGCGAGCCTGAGAATGATCTAAAGCTGCTAAATGGTGTTGAATGGACAATTTTAGATAGCGCAATAATTAAAGAGGTATATGGCGGTCTTTTCATTTATGACGATGAAGTCTCTAAAGATATGAAAATTGTTGGATATCCCGAGTCTTTCTTCTGGTATTTGCCAGGTAATTTAGGAGAGGAAACTGGATATACAAAGAATATAGAATATGCAATTGTAAGTAATTTTGATCAATTCAATAAGCATGTAGAGGATGGCAAGTTTGCAAAGATTGATTTCAATAATAGGTTATTGAATATAAGTAACTTTGTTCATGGTAATTTAAAGGCAATCATCATGAACTATGGCTGGAGAGAGGAAGAACAATCTATACCAGGCACACCTAATAAAGTTGATGATGTTGGAAATCCCGTTAAGCCAAATTCAGAACCTGATAAATATAATTATTTCTCTGTATATTTAATGGGAAAAGATGACAATGGGTTCAAGGATCAAAGTTATATTAGAGAGACACATGAACCTGATATCAATGGAAAGCCGATTAAGGAATATACTTATTCTGATTTGTTCTCAAATGAAGCTGATACAGAAGATGAAATTCATGGAAATGAGAATGAATTTAATAGAATTGAGTTTATTTTTGAGAGGAATACAGGGAATTTTGTAGATTGGAATTTCTATAATAGAATCATAAAGTTTGAGAATACTACTGATGAAGATAGTCTTGCATACTATGTAATAACTAAAGGTAATGATGTTTCTGCCATTGAACTAAAAAACAAAAATGAAGAATCTACCATTACTTATTCTCCAGTTCCTACTGATGTTACAAGAAAACCGTCAAATGGTAGTGTACAATCCGTAGGTTATATTGAAAGAAATCTTGACTATGTCCAGTTTGAAGATGATAACAATCGAAGCACCATAAATTATTATTTTCAGGATTCTGATAGACAAGTTATTTTAATTCAAGGACTTCCAGACAACGCCATTGTAGTTATTGAATATGGTACAAAAACAACAGGCTCCAATTACTCAAAGTATTATATTGGACGAGCTATCAATGGTAGGTTTGCATTTAATGATTTTATTTCTCCTGGAAAACCAAATGATAATGTTACATCTAACAATAAAGTTGGGGAGCCAGTTAAAATGGTTGATCTTTATTTCTCTGGTACCATGAGAATAAAGACTTATCTTACATTAAGTGAATCTGAGATTACTCAAGGAATGAAACCTATTGTTAATTACCCAAAAGAAAACAAAGATAAAAGTGATTATATAAATCAATATTTGTATAAAGATGCTAATAAGCAACTTTGGGAAAATCTGCTTTATTTCAAGGAAGGTGTTAATTCTAAATATTTGAGCTATGGTTATCTTGATAGTATTGCTAATACTGAATATCGTACATTAGATCAAAATGGTAGAAGTGTAGTTATAGATTTTTATGAATTTGATTCTGATGAAAATAACTCTATTTTTGAAATTGGAGTCTATGACTCAAATAATAAATCTTCAGCAATAACTAACTATACTTTTAAAATAGATCCAAGTTTCGGAAGTGCTAATGTAAATGTTCCTAATTCTGATCTATCACTAAAGTTCACGCTTCCGAATAATCCGAATAAAGAGTATCATAAGTATAGTTCTGATTATGTTGTTCCAATAAGAGATATACCAAAGGGTGGAGTAACATTTATTCCTGAAGATGAAGCTTCAGATCATCAGATTAAATTTCCGCTTAATAAAAGTAATCACTATTATTTGACTTTTGATTATGGTGAAGACACATATTATGGGGCTGTAGAAATTGTAGATGGAGTTCTTTCAATTAAAACTCCAATAATGCCATCAATAACTTAAGGATTTGAAAATGAAGAAAATTATACTTATAACATTCTTTGTTTTATTAGCAGCGGTAAGTCTTTTTGTATCTTGCTATAGTGATATAGACTTTATTCCTACAGAAGTTCCAAAAGATACTCCAACTAATCCCTCAAATCCTTCTAACCCATCTAATCCAAATCCACCGAAGCCTGCTGAACCAGTTGAACCAGAATACAGTGATAATACATATTTTATTTTTTCAAAAAATGGTGATAATAAAAGGCCTTTTACTATTACTATAATGGGGCTTCCAGAGAATGTAAGTACAGCAGAGATCACTTTAATTCCAAAAGAAGGATCGTCAACAAGTAAAACTATACTTTCAAAAGAAATACAATTTAAAAAAGCAATTCCTAGCGGTTCTTCTTTTTACACAATTGAAAGTGATAGTGATGATATTGAACTTGGTACATACTCTATAAAGGTAACTCTTGATGGAAACTCTGATGTTCCTTCTTTTGAAGCTTTTACAAATATCAAGAATAAAATATCTGGAACTACGGGCTATATAGAATTACAAGAGCCGGAATACATCTTTGAACTCGGTAAGACCATGCAGGTCGCTTATAAAGAAGATATTGATAATAACGACTATTCTGTTCTTATTGGAAATGCTCCATATGCAAATAAAGTAACTGTTACTCCAATCACTCAAGAAGAATTTGAAAATAACAGTATAAAAATTTCTAAAAGTTCTCTAAATTCTTTAATTAAAAATTCTAATGATTTAAGTCCTATTGATTTTGAAATTGATCCACAGACTGGAAAGATTGATATGGATAGTTCATATTTGAAGAAGCTTAAATTAGATGAGAATCATCAATTTTTAAAGTTTCACTATGACAAATATTATCCAGATGTATATATAGACGTCAGTAAGCCTGTAATGCACGTTGAAGCAATTGAGAATGAGAGTAAATGGAACTCGGAGCATGTTTATGGTGTAAATGTCTATAATCTAAAGCCAAATGAATCGGTCAAACTTAAATTATTAAAAGGTGATTCAGGCTCTAATTCTTATGATTATGATAATAAAATAGCAACAATAGATAATGAAACTAAAACCACATCGGAAATTGGCACAGTTTCTTTTACAGTTACTTTAGATGAAGTTTATTTTGAAAATTTTGCGGAAGGCAAGAGCGGTATCCAGAATTTTTATTTTGATCTAGATTACGTTAATCCGAATGCAGAAGATAAAAAACCAGATAATGAGCTTATAAGCATTAAATTCATCGAGCCAACTCCGCAGGTGCTTTCGGATGACTCTCATAAGAAGGAATTCAATTATATTATTTTTAATGCACCCAAAGGATTTGAGAAGGTAAAAATTAGTGCTTATAAACTCAATATAAATGAATCATTAGGCAACATTAAGGATATTATTGAAAAAGGATCTAGAAATCCTCAATTTGTTTTTGAATCTGATATCGACAAAGAATATGATGATATGCCTTATACGCAAATTACTGATAGTTTTACATCTACGTATCCTAATCTCAATCAGCATCTGTCTGGAAATCTTGATTGGGGAAGATATGTATTTAGATATGAATATTACAGTAGTAAATTAGAGGGGTATGTTTACAGAGGTACTCAGTATTCTTCATTGGTGACTATAAAAGAATTAAAGCCTTTTGATGTTGAGATATCTCAATTCTCATTCCCAGATAAAGTAGGTAAAGGCTGGTCAGCTGATGGAAGCTTAACAATTAATGTCAATAACGCTTTGACAAATAATATGAACTCTGTTGAAATGATGATGCGTGTTAAGCCTTTTGCACTTTCATCCACTGAAAGCAGCAATCTTATTAATATTGCACTTAGAAAGATAACCAAAGAAACAGGTGATGGCGTAGAACTTAAAATTGAATATTATTTTGCTCATGATTCTGTTGGGGTCAATAAAACTGTCACAGATACCCTAGTTTATGATCCTTCTGAAGGAATAGCAAAGGGAACAAAAGATGAATTAAATGCAAAATATAATCTTGAGACTGATACTTTTACCTTCAAATTGCCCAACAATCAATTTGGAAAATTTATTTTCAATATAACTGCTAGATATTCTGGTAGTAATGAAGCATTGGTATTTGATAGGGAAGTTGGCATAGTTTCTAATGAATATAATATTGCTGTTCTTGAAGGAACTAATGCTCCAACTGTGTTTGCAGAATTTTTCTTAATGGATCCAAATTATCAAAACATTCCAACCATTATTACATTGGAAAATGGCGATACATATGATTGGGATTATCTTTCTACATTTGATATAGATGATAGGGAAGCTTTCACTAATTTCATTATGAAGAATCCTAAGACCAATATGTATGATTTCTCTCGTGATGATTGGTCTGATAAGGATAAAAATCGACTCGAAATAAATCGTGTAAGACTCATGAGCGATTATGTTAAGGATCTAATAGATTTATCGAAGAAAACATATGAAAAATCTAACATAGAAACAAAGTTCAATTTCTTTTTCTCTGATATTTCACCTGAACTTGCTTTAGGTATTGTATTTGCTAATGGCTTTGAAAATATTAATAACCAGAGTATTTCTGATTATGAAATACATTATCTCTCTAATGGCAGTGATACTTCTCAATATATAAAGAGAGTATATGAGCCTATAGGTAATGGAGTAACTACCTCTCAAGATGCACTTTCTGCTATGAATGCTGATTGGAATAAATATATTCAATTGGCTAAAGGGGTAGGAGAATATGCCAATAATTCAAATTACTCAGAAGAAGATTATTGGAATGAATACACAGACTTGGTTGATTTACTAAAGGGTGATAAATCCTTATGGAGCATTCTTAATCTAGGGACAGTTAGTGATACTTATAATCCACAAAACGATTCCAACTATCCTTGTCTATCCCTTCATATGCTAAGTGCTTTTAAAGAAAATAATACTTATTGGCATGTAGGTAGAGAGGATCTTCTAACAAATGAAATAAAAAATAACTTAGATATTTCCTTTAATAATAAAGATTATCTTGTTTCAGCTAATGTAGTTGAAGGTTTTAATAATCAAAAGTATAAATCATTGATTTCAGATTACGAAGCTCTAGATACATTCTTAAAGATTTTTGGATTGGATTACAGTAAGATAATCAGCCCTTTAATAGGTGGAAATGGTGGCAATGAATTTGCAAGAATACCAGTTCTATTTGTAGGAAAAGAAAAAGATTATGGTTTTCCTGATACTAATGAGAAAGCGTATCTAAAAGAATATTTACAAATTGCACAAATTCTTTATCCCTATGTAAACACCGATAATAAAGACTTACCATCATATTGCCATTACTACGTGGGTGATTATTCTGATTTTACAGAAAACTATAATAAAGAGCCGGAAACAGCACTGCTTGCTGAATTAAATACTTATAAGGGAAGCAATTGGACGCTTCTTGATAGCAAGATTCAGCCAGGTGTATATGCTGGTATATTGATTTATCAACTCTATGATCCTACAACTAAAGAATTATTAAGACTTACTTCAGAAACGCCAGAGCTTAAGCTTATTGGCTATCAAGAGCAGATATTTAGATTAATAGGTGATTCTAATGAAAATGCTAATGTTGATTGCTCTTTTGTAAGTACATATGACCAAATTAACGATAACTTCAATTTGACATTGAAAGGGAGACTTAGATATCTAGCAACAGATTTTGATGGAAAACTCTTCTCTGTAATCATGCCTTATGGTTATAAGATTGAAGAATCTAAGAATAATAAAGGTATTAATAGCGATTTAAACAACGTTACTTCTATAAATATAAATAAAAAACTCGATATCAATGGTGATGAAATAAATTCAAAAGACATCTACTTCTCTGCTTATTTTATTAGCAATATTGATAATGGTGCTATTACTCAGAACAAGTTTACAGAGAAATCATATGAACGAAATGAGGAGTTTAAGAAAGACGATATTTCAACTCATTTGAAAATGTTTGGAGAGATTGAAAACGATTTCGCAAATCCAAACGAGTTTAATAGAATTGAATTTAAATCCAATGCAAATCATGTAATAGATCAAAATGATTCATCAAGTATCGTTTTTTACAATAGAGTCTTAAAAAGCAATTCCGGTAATGATGCTGCAGGCTACTCGGATATCAAATTTGAATATGATTTTGGAACTACGCCTTCTACAAATCTAGGCTCTAAGCTTCTTTATCGTTCTATTTCAAAGACTCCTAGTTCTTCAATGGTAGCTTTCTTAGAAAGGGATTTGGATTATATACAATATGGTGATGAACAATTAAAGGTAAGCCCCTATGGAGCTGCTTCTGGTGAAAATGGAAAACCAAAACCTTCGAATTATCCTTCTTATTTATTCCATAAGTTTAGAGCTATACAGGCTAAGGGAAAATTTCAGAGGGATAATAACCTATTAGTCCAGGGAATAGGAATTGATAAAAACAATCCAGTTATTTATCTTGCTAGTACAGGTGGAACTGGAGAGGCGGATTATAATATTTTCAGTACTGGAAGAATCACAGATGGTAGACTTTTGATTATTGACTTCACAGGTGCTAGTTATTTCTATACTGATCAGGGTAGCTCTAGATGTCCTACTTATTATGAGGACAGATATATAGATGGATTTGACCCAACAAATTTTAATTCGGGAGATTTGTATAAAGGTAATCATGTAAGACTATTTGGATGTATTGACAATAATAAAACTCAAATTAATCCTGGTGAATTCTTAATGTATGAGAAATCGGTTCAATGCAAATGGGGATTTGATGGTTTTATTGATAAAAAAGAAATTTATTTTAATAATGATTCAACTCTGACTTATGATGGTACAGATTTATATAATGTAAAAGGAGAATTGCTTGAATCGAAAACAAAACGTGAATATGGTCAATATAGACATCAATATAACATTATGAGAGATGGGGGCGTTCAGCTTTGGTATTATGATATGAATAATAATGGAATTTATGATATTTCCGATAAAGTTTTGAATGAAGTCTATAAAATTACTCCATCCTCAGAAAACTATGGTAATGTTTTTATTGATTTCTATGAGGTGCCTAAAAACGATATAAGTGATCATAATTCAATTAGTTTTGATATTGGTGTTAGCAGAAATAAAGGATATCAAGCAAGATTAGAAGTACGATCTGTTTTCAATACAAAAGTTAAAAATCCCAATGATATTAATCATGATGAAACAAAAGAAATAACAGTTCCAGGAGGAGAATACTATTCAGATAAATATAAGGTTTCAGATGGAAGAACACCAAATATTCTTTTATTTGATACTAGTAAAGACAATCCAGAAGATAGTAATGAAATTTGGATAGATGTAAAAAAAGATAGTCACACACAAGTTTCAGGAGAAACCGTTGATAGATCAACTGATGTAGGAAGTCCAAAACAATTGAATAATTTAAGAATCATTAGTGAGGATAAGCAACAAGAAGCTATTGCACTGACAAATGCCAAAACTAATGGTGAGTTCTTTACTGAATTTAAAGGTATAGATTTATATCAGATAGCTATAAATCTTAAGAATTTGAATAAAGATAAGATTCTTAGTTCCGATTGGGTTAAACAATCAGAAGAAGCCATGGTTGATAACTTAGAAGCAATCTCCAAAAACTCTGATATACATATATATTATGAAGAAGCTATGATAGAAATTGAGATCTTATCACAAAGCTTTGTAAGCAATAAGGTTTCTGGAGGATTTACTTTCCTGGATCCTAATGATAATAGAATAACTTTTAAGTCTAGTGATGGTAATAATATTAATTACAGCGATAGATATTATTTAACTATAAGTGGACTTTCAGGAGAAAAGAGTACAAATGAAGCTGTGGTTGAGATAGTAGATGGATTAGTATCTATAAAGACATTATTTAAATGATTATATTGCAGAAATAGAATATTAGATTTGCTTTTGAAATTATTTTTAAATTAAATATAACTTTACAGAATATC
>CANRIJ010000018.1 GCA_947630635.1 uncultured Spirochaetaceae bacterium
TTTGTCGTCCCAATCCTGTCTGACAGATGCCGTAATCAAATTTTGTTTCAAAACTTTCTTACGGACACCCGCCAAAAAGAGGGGTTTTTCAATTATTAAATCACTTTTGAAACTAGAAGTTAATGACAACTCTCGGAGTCATTGAGAATGCAGTCTTTCCAGCGTCATACTTGAGCTCGAGTCCAGTAACAACGCCACTTGATCCAAGCTTGTATTCAACATCTCCTGTAACAGTGAAGTTATTAGCAATGTTATTGAAGTTCTTTGTCTCGAACTCGACCTTTGCTGTGAATCCATCGAGTCCACAAGATGACTTAACACCAGCCTTGACACCATTTACCAGGTATGTTGCACTAATGTCATCACCAAATGACAATCCAAGTCTGTACTCTGCATAAGCGTTGATAAGATCAATACCACCATATACTCCAGCCTGAAGGCCATTGACATTTACCTTAATATCGTTGCTTCCATTGTAGGCTGCAGGGCATAGGCCAAGTGCGATAACATCATGAACCTCTACGCCAAGATTGAAATCAAGACCAATCATCTTTGCTAGATCGATTGATGCTGCTACATCAATACCATTCTTGAAATAGATTTCCTCAAGAAGCTCATCATCACCCGGTGTATCTGAGAGTGCCGCATACATCTTATCATAGCCATTGAAAGTGTAAGCTGCAGAAATTCCGAGTCCTTCGATTGGAGAAGTCTTTGCAGATACGATGATTGATGCTACCTTGTCAGCTCCGAAAGTAGGATCAAATGCTACATTCAAATCAAAGTAATCAGCCCAGCCAAACTGGATTTCAGTCATGTATTGTCCTGCTGACTTAAACTTGTAATAATCACCACCTGATTTTCCATTATAGGCAGTGAGTCCCTGCATCTTTGAGTTGTTTCCAACATTAAGAGCAAGGCTGAAATCTCCCATATCTCCGCCAAGGAATGATACGAGCTTATCGATATTGATCTTTGCATTTGCATTGAACATATCGTCTTCATCAAAGAATTTAGTTCCAGTCTTAGCTGTTCCCTTAAGAGTAACAGTCCAGATTCCGTTATCATCGGATGCCTTTACAGTGAGTTTTCCTTCACCTTCATGCCATGGTCCGATTGAAGCATTTCCATCTTTTGGGAATGTGAAAACGTAGCCGCCTCTGAACCTTCCAGAGAAGTTTACGCCTGCAAATACTGCTGAGGCTGCTAGGAGTCCGACCAAAGCAAAAGCAAGTACTTGTTGTTAACAATTAATATGATAAAAATAATTCATTGTATATTAAGCAGTTAATAATCTATTTGAGAAATTAGTTTATAAAAATTAGACATAAAATTTAATGAAAATGAATATTTTTGTTGAGTAGATAAATAGCTATCAATTCTTAATCAAAATTGAAATTCTGCTTAAATAAAGTAAACCCAAAATAAGGAGGTATTTTATGAAAGCTAGGATATACCAAAGCAGTGGTTTATGGTATGCAAAAGTGAATGAGGATGGAATAACAAAGAATATTCCCCTTCACGTAAATACAAGAGAGAAAGCAGAGGAGATCATAAATGAGAATGACAATATTCTCTTAAGTTCTGGTAATAAGAAGACCTTGGAAGATTGCCTTATTCTCTACTCAAATCCCAAGAAGAATCCGTATTATCAGGAAAGGCTTTTAACAGGGCATCCAATAAAAGAATCCTCTATAGTAGTTGGTTCAGGAGTATATAGGAGCCTCTTTAAAATAATTGATGATGAGCTTCTATCTAAGTCGATAAATAGAATAACCAGCCAAGATTGCAAAGTTATAAGACAAGAAGTGATTAACTCAGGCTTAGAGAGCAAGACTGCCTCTAATTACTTTAATTACTTCTGTACTATGATGAAGCATCTATATAGTGAACGAATTATTAAAACCAATCCAACGGACGGGATGATGCGCATTGCAAATATTAGGACCTCTCCTGTTGCAGTTCCTTCTATGGCCGATATTAAGAGAATAGCAAAATCGCCTCTATGGAAAGATCAAATGAGACGTGACGTATTTCTTCTATATGCAATGACAGGAATGAGAAGAGCTGAGCTTGCCGGGATAAAGCCCTGTCAAATCAGTGAAGAGCGAATTAAGAAAGAAAAGGTTCACGTTCTTAAAATAGATCGCCAAAGGAATGTATTACATTGGAATGGTGATACTACCTCTCCCAAAGGAGGAATTATAAGAACCATACCTTTGGCAAATGCTGCATGGGCACTCCTTGAAAAATACCTTAAAGGTAAGAGTGAAGATGATTTTGTTTTTAACAGAGGTCGTGTTTTCTTTGAATTCAACAATTTAAATAAGAACATGCTGAAACTAATTAAAAACGAGGAGGCTAGAAACATCTTTTCCACCCACAAATTAAGGCATTTCTTCAACAGAGAATTAGTCTGGTTTGATTCCAATCTAACAAAAGCCACTGGCGAATATTGTGGGTGGAATCATCAAGTTCAAGGGCTTGATGATCTATCTTATATGGGAGCAATGCAAAAAAGATATTTTAAAGAACGCTTAGATCAACTAATACCTGTTACAAAGGCCATAGATAAGATCTTTAACTGGGTGACAAAAATCTTTAATTAAGTATTTCTTTATTAACTAATAAGCTTCATATGAACTGGCCCTCTTAAACTAGTTTGATATACGCCGTTTTAAGGGGTCAGTTATAAAATATGGTAGCCTAAATTTTGTCTAGAATAAGAAAAACCTATAGCTGAAGATATATTTTTTTTATTTAAATATAAAGAAATATTAGAAATATCATCCAAAGAATACAACAAGTACTTGCTTTTGCTTTGGTCGGACTCCTTGCTGCAAGTTCAGTTTTTGCTGCTGTAAGCTTTGGCGGTGAATTTAAAGCTGGCTACAATATTCCCGTGAACTTCGACGACTTTAAGTCTACGACAATAGGTACTTATAAAGACGCTGAAGTTAAGCTTAGTGTATCGGCAAAGGACGATGATGGAATTTGGTCTGTATCAGCAACTGGAGAACTTACAACTAGTGTTGCTATGAAGGGTAAGGCAACAGTCAATTTTGATAAGCTTGCTGCTAAGCTCGGAAGCGATTGGGGCAACTGGAAACTCAGCTTGACAGCAGGAAATAATGATGATCCTGCAATCTCAAGTGCATATAATTCAAAAGTTGGTGGCAAATATTCTAAGATTAAGATGAATGCTCCATACAGCATGGTCTTTGCTGTTAAAGACGGTGGCTGGGTTGATGTGCAGGTTGGAATTGATCCTACTTTCAATGCAAGTAAGGACATTTCTCTTATGGCTTCTGCTAAGATTACTCCAATCGATGGTCTTGCTATTTCTGCCGGCTATGTATTTAACGGCGTAGAAAAAGTATATACAATTCTTGATTCTGCCAATCCTGAAGCACATACTGGTTCATCTAATAGATATTTTGCACATGCTATAGCTGCTGAATTTGATCTCAACCTTGCTAAGATGATTGGTCTTGATTTCAACCTTGCTGTCTCGGGTGGAGACAATTTCTTAATCAATTCTACTAAATCACCTGCTACTGAAGGAAAAGTTCCAGAAGGAAAGAATATGGTTAACTTCTTTGGTGTAGGTGTTTATGCTGGCATAGATTTGATTAATGGCTATGCTGAGTTCTTAATGGGAACAGAAATTCCAGATCAGGGTAAAGCCGCAACATCATTTGGCTTCATAACTGGAGTTTCTTCAAATTGTGGTATTAGTGGACTTAATGTTGAGGCTTCATTAGAGAGTGTTGATGTTGCAGATTTTGCAAATAATTATACTATTTCTGGTGGAGTAGCATATGGATTTGATGGAACAAATATGACCCTTGGATGTGATGTTGAATTTGCACCAAATCCAAATAAACTTACATTCACTCCTTATATGGTTCTCAAGTTCTAATTAAATTGTATCGTCGATTAGAAAACCCCTCTTTCGAGGGGTTTTTTAATGACACCAATCAATTCAATTAATTAGAATTTGATAGTCATAGTCGGTGTAAATGTAAGCACCTTCTTATCAAACTTAAGATCACAGCCAAGAGTAATGCCTGTTCCACTGAGACCATAAGAAACACCGCCAGACACTTCATAATTATCTGCAAACTCGGTAACATCAATGCTCTTTAAGTTTGCATTTACTGTAAGGCCATCAACACCACATGTGGACTTGATACCAGCATTGAAACCGAACAATGACTCTGCTTTGCCACCATCAGGAATAGCAGTTCCCATCAAGAATTCAGCATGACCGCTAATTAAATCAATACCAGCATAGATTCCAACGCCAAAAGCATTTCCCATATCTTTAGCTGTTGGAAGAACAGAAGTTTTAGTTGACTGTGCACCGATAAGGAAGCTGTCTCCACCAGAGATAGCAAGATCGAAATCAAGTCCAATCATCTTAGCAAGGTTAAGATTAAATTCAGCAGCTATAGCGTGAGCAAAATATAACGTATCAACCTTGGTGTGAACTTCTGCGTTTGCTGGATCAAGAATTCTGTAGAATGATTCTGAACCATTGAACACATATCCGGCAGAAATTGCTAGGCCATCAATTGGAGCAATCTTGGCAGAAACCATAGCTGAAATATCTTTAGAGCCTTTTGTGAATGTCGGATCAATTCCAACCTGCACATCAACCCAGCCACCGTCTTTAACAGCAAAGACCATGCTATGTGGAGCATTCATCTTAATCTTAGAATAACCACCGCCAACATCGCTATTATATGCAGATGAGATGGAAGGATTATTGTTCTCACCAGCAGTCAAGCTAAGCTTCCAGTTTCCCCAGTCACTTCCCAACTTAGCAGCAAGTTTATCAATATTGACAGTTCCAGTTGCTTTAATAGCATTTCCGCTATTTGTCTTTAAAGAATCTTTGAGAGTTACTGTCCAAATTCCATCATCGTCTTTAGCAACAATTGTGAGCTTTGCTTCGGCATCATTGTAAGCTTTGATGTAAGTTTCACCGAAATCATTAAAGTTCAAAGGAATATTGTAGCCAGCTTTAAACTCTCCACCGAGGGTGATTCCAGCAAAAACTGAACTTGCAGCAAGGAGTCCGACCAAAGCAAAAGCAAGTACTTTTTTCAATTTGGCTTTTTAAGTATTGATTGAGTAGGGTATTTTTAGAATGAGATTGAGAATCTTGGGGTTATTGTCAGCTCGTTTTTAATGCTTAGCCATTTGATGTCTAAATTAAGAAGGATGCTTGTTCCTGAGAATGAGTATTGTGTATTGAATCCAATTTCATAGTCTTTGGCAATGGTTCTGAAGTTGTTGATTGTGTAGTGCGCATTGAAAGTAAGGCCAGTAACCGGCTCTACTTCAAGTCCTATCTTCAGTCCATGTGCGTACATGGCATTTTCATTATTTGGGAGCATGATTCCAAGCCTATATTCAAGATATCCATTTACTATGTCATTTCCTCCATAGAATCCTACATGGAGGAAATTGGCATTGTCTCCTGATGATGGAACTTTATAGGAATTCTTCTTATATGGGGTCATGTCCATGGCAAATGTGTCCCAGAAAGAGAGTCCTAAATCATATTTGAGATTCAGAGCAGTTCCGATGTTATAGTCGAATGCTCCATTTACTCCATACTTAAATTGGATTTCCTTAACTAGCTCATCGTCATTTGGATTGTTCGATACTATGAGTACATAGTCTTTTTGGTAGCCGTTATAAGCAAATGCTCCTGATATCTCCATGCCCTTTATTGGAGATGATAATAGCGATATTGCCACTGATGGATCTTTGTCTTTTATATTTGAGAATGTCCCGAATGTTGGATCTCCGACTATGCTTAGGCTTATGTAATTCAAGTACCCAAATTGCAGTTGTAGATTGTATATTCCATTGTTTCTGAACTTATAGTATCCATCGCCAGCCTTATCATTATATGCAGATAAGGCAGTGCCTTTATCGTCGCTTATTACAGTCATCTTGAATGTAGCCTCTTTGGTATCATGGCCAAGATAATTCAAGAGGTCAGTGATGCTAAGTGACATATTTGCCTTAACTGAAATGTCGTTTACATTCTTGAATGTCCCATCAACTGTAATGCTCCATATGTTATTGTCGTCTAGTGCCCTTAGTGTGATTTTGGTATCACTGGATTTATAGGGTTGTATGGTAAATCCATCTTTGCTGTTTATATCCATAGTCCAGCCAGCTCTGAATCTGCCAGTGAAATTCACGCCTGCCATTAAAGGGGCTGCTATTGCTATTAAGGCTATTAATATAAGAAGTCTTTTTCTCATTTCATCTGATATGAAAATAATTTCAGTTTTCTAATAAGCGTAGAGCTGGCTATGAAGTTCAATTAAAAAACATAAATATCTATGGGTTTCGAGTTTGCTTTTTAGTCAGGAAGTGCTTCGCCTTTATATCTAAGGCTCTCTCTGATTTTCTTTATTGTCTCTCTCTTTGTAGCTGCACCTAGATTGTCAAATATAAATTCTCTCTCTTCTGGATTATCCAGGTAGAAGTAGGAGAGGGCCCATGCAACTGCAAGCATAATGTAGCGCTCGCTCTCTATATTTGACTTCTTTATAAGCGTGATAAGCTCTTTGCTTTCATAAAGCTTTCTATTCTGCATTAGCCATACAATAGAGAACCTTTTGGTGTAGATCTCTCTTGAGTTCAAATTTGAAGTGAAATAGTTGTATGCGAGCTTTATGTCTTTCTTTGTGACTTTGAACCTAGAGGAAATTGTATCGGTCTGATCCCATGAAGAAATATATGGAAAGAGCGAGCTCAGCATATCGAGCTTCTCCTTGAAGGGCCTCTTGCTATTTCCAATTGCAAAGCCCTTAAGAATTACATCCTCATGGTAAATAATTTCGATTTCCTCGGGATTCTCAATCTTTTTGGAGATGCTGTTTATAATCGGTATTCTTATTCCAAGTCTTTCCAGCTTGTCTGTCTTAGATAGCCTCTTTGAAAAGTCTTTATATGATGAATCAATGTAGGGTTCAAATAAGTCTATTGTTTTCATTTGCTTGACAAAAAGATACTCTATGACCTAACATTAGCTTCGCATCGCTGGGTAGAGCAGTTGGCAGCTCGTCGGGCTCATAACCCGGAGGTCGTAGGTTCGAGTCCTACCCCAGCTATAGAACGCCAGAAGGCGTTTTTTTATTTCCTCCAGAGGCTCCTAGTAAAGAGCGAATAGACTGTGAAAAGCTCAAGTCTTCCGACCATCATCAAGAAAGAGAATATCCAAAGCGCCCAGCTAGGGTAGATAGAGAAGGTCTGGGTTGTACCGATGGATCCAAATCCTATTCCTATGTTTCCGATTGTAAGCAAGACCGATGATAGGCATAAAATCAAATCGTAATTTGTGAGGCTGATTATCACAGTGGATACGAAGACTGTTATTAAATAGAGTCCTACAAAGCCAGCAATAGAAGATGCAGTCTCATTAGTGATTATGTCATCGCCGATTTTTATATTTGTCGCGGCATTCTGGTGTAGTCTGGTCTTAATGGAGTTCCCTCCGACTTTGGCCATAACGGCTATTCTTATTACCTTTATTCCGCCTCCAGCTGAGCCAGCGCATCCGCCTACAAAGCATAGTAAGAGGAGTATAGATTGGCTGAAGAAGGGCCATGTGCTGTAGTTGGTGGAAGTGAATCCCGTTGTAGTGATAAATGAAACAACCTGGAAGAATGCGTTTCTAATTGATGATGAGAGGGTAAATACTCCACTAAGAAAGAGGTTAATGGATACCAGTAGAGATGCAATCAATATAACTGATAGGTATATTCTGAATTCTCCATCGTGGATAAATCTCTTGAATTTTCTCTGCAGTATCTTGAAATAGAGGGCAAAGTTGGTTCCAGCGAAGAACATGAAGATTATGCAGACCCACTCTACATATGGAGAATTGAAAGCGGCAATTGATGCGTTTTTAGGAGCAAATCCAGCTGCTCCCATTGTTCCAAAGGTCACAGTCACTGCATCGTAAAGGCTAAGCCCTCCAAAGAGAAGGAATATGACCTCTAAAATTGATAGCCCAAGGTAGATTAGCCAGAGTGCCATGGCGGTTCTCTGAATCTGCGGTGTGAGTTTGTCCTTTGTCGGTCCTACGGACTCAGCTCCAACAAGTGCCGTTCCTCTTACTCCCAAGGCAGGAAGGACTGCAACGAAAAGAACGACTATTCCCATTCCTCCCAGCCAGTTGGTCATATTTCTCCAGAAGAGTATTGATAGGTCCTGAGCCTCTATGTCATTAATGGTTGTTGCTCCAGTTGTTGTGAAGCCAGACATTATCTCAAAGAAGCTCATAGAGTAGTTTGGAAGCGTTCTTGATAGATAGAGTGGGAGTGCTCCGAATGCAGAGATCAAAAGCCAAGTGACAGTAACTGTTATATAGCTGTCTTTCTGTGTGATATTTATTCTCTTATGCCTTGCTTGGGTTGCGACAATGATCACAAGGCCAAGGAAGATCATAAGCGATATTGTTATGATAAATGACCAGAATGAGGTCATCTCTCCATATATAACGGCAAGGAGCGCAGGAATTGCCATTAATAGGGCAACGACAAATATGATAAATGCCAGGAGTCTTAGAACAGAGGGAATGTTCATTCTCCAAAGAACTCCGTTACAAAGTCATAGTCTTCATGGATTGCGGCGACAAGAAGCCTATCGCCCTCTGTGAAGACGTAGTCGCCAGTAGGGATGAAGTTCTCATCCTTGCCGCGTTTTACTCCGGCTATGATGCATTTGCCTTTGAGCTTGACATCTTTAAGCATCTTCCCGAGATCTTTGAATCCCCCACCGAGAATATACTCATATACTTCAAGCTCTCCTTCAAACATCGAGTAGAGAGAGGAGATTCCCTTCCCTCTAAGCGTTCTCATCAGTGAATCAACGGTTACTTCGGTAAGCGAAATAGGGGAGTCTACATCTAGCTCCATTGCAAATGGCACATAGTTTATGTTTGTTCTAATTAGGGCAATTGATCTCTTAGCGCCGGTTTTCTTGGCATAGCTTGCGGTTATGATATTCAGCTCGTCATTTTCCGTAACGGCTATCAGGAGATCGCTTTTTGATATAGTCTCATCTGACCAAAGCTGCTCATCTGTAATTGAACCATTGAGAACGAGTATCTGCGGGAAGCTGTCTACGAATTCCTGGCAGATATCAGCATCCTTATCTATTAATGTTATTTTTCTTAAGAGTCTCTTTGGAAGCTGGTTTAATAGGTATCTGGCTATTCTAGTGCCACCGACAACTACTATCCTTCTTAGTCTTGTATTGGCTTTTCCTCCGAAGACCGTATATATGCTCTCACTTCCCTCCTCGGATGAGACAATTGCTATCTCATCGTTGGCCTTGAGCTCTGTGTCTCCCTGTGGGGTGAAGCAGACGCCATCTCTTCTTACGCCTGCCACTACATAGTCTCCGGGAATCTCCTTCTTCATCGTAATGAGATTCATCCCATCAAGCTGGGACCCCTTCTCAATGAAGTCTTGGAACATTACAAACTGCGAGTTCATGAAATATATGACATTGCCAAAGAGTCCAGACTCTATAATTCCCGTTATTCTTGTTGCTGCCTCTTGATCTGGGTTTACAATATGCGTTATTCCAAGAATCTTCTGATTTAGGTCATCAATGTGTCCCAGATAGCTTATGGTCCTAATTGCTGCGATAGTAACTACATCTGGCCATTGAGATGCGATTATTCCGCAGGAGACGAGATTCACCTCGTCGCTATCGGTAACTGCGATTACTGCCTCTGCTTTGTCGCAGCCAGCCTCTTTGAGCTTATCAATATTTGTGCAAGAGCCGCAGACTGCCATGCAATCCAGTTTTGCCAGAGCCGATGAGCACCTCTTTGGACTTGAATCAAGAAATGTCACAGACTTCTTCTCCTGGATAAGGTGACGTGCTAAGCGAAGGCCTCTTCTTCCAGCTCCTAATATTACGAAAGCCATGAGAAGATTATACAAAGTGAAAAAATCGGGGGCAACAGATGGGATGTGCTATCATTTTTAATGTGAGCATTTCCTATATTACTAAAGAGAAGGCTGCTTCTCTTACAGATAAGATCCCAAAGGCATATACTTGGGCAAATTTAGCAAGTGACGAGTGTAAATTCGTTCTCATCTCCGTAGATAGGGTGCTTTCTGTTTACTGCGTTTTGGCTGTCGTGCTAGATGGGGAGATTATCAATATCTCCGATGAGGAGTATGGCGCGGCGGTATTGGACTTCATATCAAATAAGTAAATTGAGAAAAACTTTCTCATCTATAGGAAATCTATATGTTGCAAGCAAAAAAATGTATTACTTATAATTTTAGTAGGCGTAAGTACAAAGATGAGAATTTTTCTAGAAGCACTATCGAGTGTGGCTATTTACATGATGGCAGTCTACCTCTTGGTTAAGAGGAATCATTCGTATATATCCAACTTTGTTCCAACAGATGCAAAGGAGGCTCTCAAGATAGATGGAAAGACCTTTGGGATTGATTTCTATCTTGTTGGCACTGTAATTATGACTCTTCTTACGCTACTATTTGGAGCGAGGGGATTCTTTTATTCTTTTATAGCAGCTCTTCTGTCGACTTTGGCAGTCAGCTGGTTTGATGCGATTTTTATCAGCTGGATATTAGTCGGCAACAATAAAGCCCTCCGACTCTCCAATGGAGTCTCAATCTCCTCTGGAAGAAATATGTTCTATATAGCAAGAGGATGCTATCTATCATTTATCTCGACAGTGATTTCGATTATGGTGGGTGTTGCAGGCTGGATTGTATCATTCTGACACATTTAAAAGAATTCTAGATAATGTTTTGTTTAAAAAGGACTCATGAATTGGGTCCTTTTTAAAATATTGGCCAAAATGACTCAATTTTGGATTAGTCTACATAATTGAGTTTTTAGTAATTCTTTGTATTATAACAAATTAATATATTTGGCACGCTTTCTGCTTATATGTTTTCGTCGTAAGACAAAGGAGTGGAATTATGAATTATTTGGTAACTAGAAATATGCAGAGCGATAACATGCCTTCAGTTTTTTCTGATTTCTTTGGAGATTTCTTTTCATCTCCTAAGTATCCATCGGTAGACATATCGGAGGATGATGGAAAGTACACCATTGTCATGGATGTGGCACCCTACAAGAAGGAGAATGTGAAGGTAGAGGTTGATAAGCACGTTCTTACTATATCTTCCGATGAGGTTAAGGAGAATAAGAGCGAGGATAAGGATAGGAAATATATCTCCAAGGAGATTGAGAGAGTATCATTTTCGCGCTCATTTTCTCTATCAGAGGATATTGATGAGGAGAAGATCACAGCTGAGAGCAAAGATGGAATGCTCACCATAGAGCTTCCAAAGAGCGAGAGAGCTCAAAAAGGAAAGGTGGAAATAGCAGTTAAATAGCATAAACATACGTCCCCCAAGAAAAGTGTGTGTGGGAGTGCCTAGAAGGAGAGGCACTCCCTTTTATATGCTTAAATTTCTTTTTTCGATATAATCGGCATGGGAGTTTTCAAGATGTATGAAATAGTTGATAAAAAGCAGCATTCACCAGAGGTTTTCTCCATGGAGCTTAAGGCTCCCAGAATTGCAAAGGAGAGAAAGGCCGGTCAGTTTGTGATTGTTCAAATAGGTGGCGATTACAACGAGAGAATACCTTTGACAATAGCAAATGCAGATAAGGAAAAAGGAACTATAACGATTGTCTTCCAGACAGTGGGAGAGGCCACTCATCTTCTTGCTCGCCTAAATGTCGGAGACTCTATTGAGAATGTGCTTGGACCACTTGGATCTCCAACTGATATCAAATACTTCGGCAAGGTTGTCTGTGTAGGAGGCGGTATTGGAGTTGCTCCTCTCTATCCAATTGCCAAGGCTATGAAAGAGGCCGGAAACGAGGTCAGGGTCATAATCGGCGCAAGAAATAAGTCCCTTATTCTCGAAGAGGACTTGATGAGAGAGATAGATCCCAATCTCATTGTAGTGACAGATGACGGCTCTTATGGGAGAAAGGCACTGGTTACAGAGCCGCTAAAGGAGCTCTGCAAAGAGGGCGTTGACCAAGTTGTGGCAATAGGCCCTGGAATAATGATGAAATTCTGCGTTGAGGCCTGCAGAGATACCAATACACCATGTTTGGTATCACTTAATACGATAATGATCGATGGAACAGGGATGTGCGGCGGATGCAGAGTTCATATTGGAAATGTGACTAAATTCGTCTGTGTAGACGGACCTGAATTCGATGGGTATCAAGTCGACTGGGACAATATGCTCAAGAGACAGAGAACATATAGAGACATCGAGGAGATGAGGCACCACAAATGCCATATTGATCTTCAAATCGAGGAGGGTAGAGCCTAATGGACAAGAGAGTCGAAATACTTGATAAAGAGGCGAAAGAGGAACTTGAAAGGCTTCCTGAGAGTCTTAGTGCAAAAGAGAGGCTCTCGATTTTGCCTCAGAAGATGGCAGTGCAGGCTCCTTCTGAGAGAGTAAAGAATATGGAGGAAGTCGAACTTGGGTATGGAGAGAATCAGGCAGTTTTGGAGGCAAAAAGATGCCTAAATTGCAAGAATAAACCATGTGTCTCTGGCTGTCCTGTGGGAATCGATATCCCAAATTTCATTTCTAAGATCGCAAATAGAGAGTTCAAAGAGGCTCTTGAGGTAATTGAGGAATCCTCACTTCTCCCTGCTATCTGCGGAAGAGTCTGTCCCCAGGAGAATCAATGCCAGAAGTTCTGCACAGTCGGAAAGTCTCTTAAGGATCTTGATAAGGCGGTTCAGATTGGCCGTCTAGAGCGCTTTGCAGCCGATACGGCTGGAGACTCAGTAAGTCTTCCAAAGGTTAAGGAGTCAACAGGCAAGAAGGTTGCAGTGGTTGGCTCTGGACCAGCTTCAATCTCTTGCTCTGTCGATGTAAGAAAAGAGGGACACGATGTCTACATATATGAGGCACTTCACAAGATGGGCGGAGTGCTCTCTTACGGAATTCCGGAGTTTAGGCTTCCAAAGAGAATAGTCGATAAGGAGATAGAGAGGCTCAGAAAGCTTGGAATACACACAGAGACCAATGTGCTTGTTGGAAGAACTCTCTCACTTAAGGGACTCTTAACAGAGGATGGCTTTGATGCAGTCTTTGTTGGAAGTGGAGCAGGACTTCCAAAATTCATGGGTATCCCCGGCGAAAACCTTCTATCCGTATTCTCTGCAAATGAATATCTAACAAGGTCCAATCTTATGAAGGCCTTTGATGTAGAGAGAGCCAGGACCCCTGTCTTCAAGTCAAAGAAGGTTGCAGTCTTTGGCGGTGGAAATGTCGCTATGGATAGTGCAAGAACAGCACTCAGGCTTGGCGCTGAGAGAGTCGACATAATATACAGAAGGACAATGGATGAGATTCCAGCTCGTAAAGAGGAGGTAAGGCACGCCAAAGAAGAGGGCGTAAATTTTCTTCTTTTGACTCAGCCGGTTGAGATAATGGGTGATGAAAGGGATTTTGTCAGAGCAGTAGTTGTCAGAGACTGCAAGCTTGGAGAGCCTGATCAGTCTGGCAGAAGAAGCCCAATAGAGATCGAGGGATCTGAGCATGAGCTTGAGTATGATACCGTCATAGTCGCAATTGGAAATACCTCAAATCCTCTTATAAAGAAGACGACACCCTCTATCGAGACGAATAAGAGGGGCAATTTCATAGTTGATGAGAACACCAATGAGACTACTATGGAAGGTGTCTATGCAGGTGGCGATATAGTCTTAGGAGCTGCAACGGTCATTCTTGCCATGGGTCAGGGAAGAAAGGCCGCTAAGGCCATCAACGAGAGACTCAATAAGAAGTAATTCTCATTGCTCTTTGATCAATTTTTAATTTGATTTGCTATTTGAGCTCTGTTTCAAATAGCAATTTTTTATCATCGATAATAAAGGCTATTTGATTTGGAGTGCTCTATTTGAGTATGAATTCGCCGCATACTATTCTGTCTAGAATCACATCGTGCTCTTCAGCTGGAATCCTATCGATTTCTGAAACAGAAAATGCAACGCCTATTGTCAAAAGCCTATCTCTGTTATCTCTGATGAATCTGTCGTAGTAGCCTTTGCCGCGTCCAAGTCTTCTTTTGGATCTGTCAAAGCCAAGTAGGGGAACAAGTATTGCAGCTCTTTCAAACTCTGCTTTTTGGTGCTCAGGCTCCATGAAGCCAAGCTCCCCCTTAGAGAAGTGGCGGCTGAAAGAGAAGTACATTCTTTCGTTTTCAACAAATGGTGTTGCGACATTCTCAAGCCTTAGAATTCTATTTATATCGGGTTCTGTTCTTAGTGGATTGAAAGCGAGGATGACTGGCTGCGATATGATTTCATCCTCTTTTAGGATGATTGAGCATATTTTCTCTGATTCCTCTCTTTTATTTGGAAAGGCTTTGATTCTGTCAATTAGCTCTTTTCTCAGAAGAGCCTTCTCTTCAGCGATAGAAATATGACGGTCAAAATCACGCATATAGGTGTGAGGATATCACTTAATGAGAGTCTTCTGCATCTTTTGGGAGTGTCTATTAGATACATCCTCGATCTCATTGCATCATCTAGGTCTATGGCAAGGTTTATTGCCCTCTTCATGAAAAGCGAAATCAGAAGACTGATTGCCTTTATGGTGTGGGGAAAGAATCTTCCGCCACGGGATCTGAATGCTTTCATGGCATTGGAGAATGATGTGCCGAGTATAGGCATAAGCCTAAGTGCTAGAAGTGTGTAGGAGGAGATTCTCCATGCGGTTTTTCCTAATACTCTGCTTAATATCAGTCCAATTGAGTTTGATATCTCATAGGGCTCTGCGCTCTCTAGAAACTCAAATGAGAGTGCGATTATTACGAGAAACCTGAGTGCGAGGAATATAGACTCATCAAGGCTTTTGTCTGATAGGAGAGAGAAGAGGAGAATGATGATGGGAACAATCATCATCGATGGAGTCTTTATAAGCGATTTGATTAGGTTGGTTTTAGTCGGCAGCTCTAAAAGAACAACTGAGAGTGCATATATTAAGAGCGTCACTTTGGAGGATATGGATATTCCAATTGATAGCGCTATAAATGATATGAAAAGCGATAGCGGCTCAATTTTTGATGCCATTGAGTCTTTTTCTCTGTAGGCAAATGCGCTTAGAGCCATTTGAGATCCTCAAATCGTGAATTCTCGGGTATGTAGATGTCGTTTTTTCTGAGCTCATCAAGTGAGTCTTTGGAGGCGCCCTCCCATATTTTTTCTCCATTTTTAAGAATCAGGGTCCTATCTGTGAGAGATAGGATTCTGTCTGCTTCATGAGAGACGATTATTATTGTTACTTTCTTTTCTTTTAGGCGCTCTATTGCTTTTATCAGAGTCTTTGAGGAAGGCCAGTCGAGGTTTGCAAAGGGCTCATCCATGAGGAGTATTTTAGGCTCGGTTGCCATTAGCGAGGCTATAGAGAGCTTTCGCTTCTCTCCTCCAGAGAGCTCATCGGGGTTTCTGTCTTTTATCTTGTAGAGACCGAATTCTTTTAGCGCCTCGTTTGCTCTGGCCTCTATATTGTCCATCTCTAGGTTTTCTAGGCCAAAGAGAACATCTCTATAGAGTGTAGTGCCTACAATCTGGAGCTCTGTATCCTGAAAGACAATGGAGAATGACCTCATTCTATCTTTTGTCTTGGTGAGGATCTCCCCATCAAGGCATATATCCCCCTTAGACTTCTCTAGGCCCTTAAGAGCCTTTAAAAGTATGCTCTTTCCAGATCCGTTTCGTCCTGCAATCAAAAGAGTCTCGCCTTTATCAAGGGTGAATGAGATTTCCCTTAGAATGCTTTTATTTTCAAGCTTGAGGCTGAGATTCTCTACTTTTAGAAAAGGCATATGTATATTCTATTCTTTTTGATTATTGTAAACAATTGAATATAGGCGCATTTACAATTAATAGGCACCCTGATTATTGTTTGTTTTGAGGCCCTAATTTAGAATTTCTATAGGAGTTCAAATGGTAAATAGCGATATTGTAAAGAGAGTCATTGAGAGATCGGACTCTTGGGTTGATGAGGGGAAAGAGAATGAGAAGATGTCGTCCTTTTCGATGACAGATAATCTCTATCCCTATAAGAGGCTTTTCTCGCCAATAACTGTCAATCACACTGTGATTCCCAATAGAATCGTAATGGCTCCAATGGGAAACATTGCCATGTGCGATGAGACTGGAAGAATCAATGACAAGATGCTTCAGTATTTCTTTCAGAGGGCAAAGGGCGGAGTTGGCAAT
>CANRIJ010000019.1 GCA_947630635.1 uncultured Spirochaetaceae bacterium
CATGGCGCCATAGGAGATTGGAAGCATATCCTTCTCATTCGATACTTGCTTAGATGCTGTGTCTGATGAAACCAGTGAGTGGAATCCAGAGACAGCGCCACAAGCGATTGTGACAAAGAGGAATGGGAAGATGAAGTTTCCGTTTACTGACCATCCGTTGAAAGCAGCGAGCTGAACAGGAGGATTAGTTGCGAAGATACCGATAACTGCAGCTGCGATCATAGCAACAAGAAGATATGAGTTGAGGTAATCTCTTGGCTGTAGAAGTGCCCATACAGGTGTTACGCATGCAATTAGAATGTATCCAAATACAATGAACTCCCAGCTGAGCTTATTGACTCTTGCAGGAAGGAAATAGCCAACTGTGATACATCCGACAAGAAGTGCGATAGCAATTATTGTATTGAATGCTGTGCCAAGCCTCTGTGAGCCCTTGTCGCTCATATTGAAGGCCTTCTTTCCAACTGAGTAGAGATTTACATACTTAAGCAAGAATCCAAGTCCAACAGCAACGAGGATGAAGAGACATGATGTTGTTGCAACCTGTCCGTGTGCAAGGTTAAGTGCTGCTTCTCCTCCGTTTGTGTATGAGAAAGAGGTAGCTACGATATCGCCAAATGCTGCGATAACGAGGATGCAGAAAAGATAAACGAAGGCCAAGAAGAGTCTCTTTCCAGTTCTGCCGACGTAGTTCTCAATGATGACTCCAATACTTCTTCCCTTGTTTCTGACAGATGCGAACATAGCTGAGAAGTCCTGGACAGCACCAAAGAAGATACCTCCGATTACGCACCATAGAAGGACAGGAACCCAACCGAAAATGGCAGCCTGAATAGGTCCGTTGATTGGGCCAGCACCGGCGATAGAGGCAAACTGGTGTCCAAATACAACCTGTGCCTTTGTCGGTACATAGTCGACTCCGTCATTGTATTCAACGGCGGGAGTGACTCTCTTGCTGTCAACACCCCAGCTTTTGGCAAGCCATCTTCCGTAGAAGATATAACCAAGGCCTAGTGCGACAATAGCGATTACTAGGATTAATATACCGCTCATATATAACTCCCTGAAAAAGTGTAGAAAATTCAGTTTAGAATTCTAGAACTCTTTTTAGGGTAGTATCAAGAGTTAAAGGTGACACTTAATTGTCTTATACAGCTAAAGTTATCTCTTTAACAGATTTTCTTTGGAAATGCTTTGGAGATGGCTCATATTTGGAATAGCCAATCATCAGGAGGCATACCGGCACTATGTTTTCTGGGATATCAAAGGCATCTATGAGGTTTTGTGTGTCATATCCTCGTGCCCAAAGAGTTCCAAGTCCAAGCTCAGTTGCCTGATTCATCATATTTGTCGCAACGATTGTCGCATCCACTTCTCCGCTATCGTGAACTCCCGTTCTGTCATTCACATTCTTCCAGCTGATGTTCTTGTCGTAGCAAACCAAGAGTCCAAGCGGTGCATTATATGCCATTCTTGTGGCTTTTCTGAGCTTTTCTATTGCCTTATCGCTCTTGATTATATAGATAACCTCCGGCTGGAGATTTACCGCAGTAGGCGATAGTCTTCCTGCCTCTAAGATGATGCTGAGATCTCTATCGCTTACCTTCTTGTCAAAGAAGTCTCTTACCGAATATCGCTCTGTCATCAAATCCAAGTAGCTCATGTTTTCTCCTGAGATTATTGTAAACGATTATATTGCTCTCTTTGATAGACTTTGCTGATAAACTTGGAATTATCGAGGCTGGAAATTAAATTCAAATGCCATACTAAATCTAAAGAGATTCCTTAAAAATAGGCGGTGGCATCTGTTTTCAATAGACAGTCTATTTTCGCTTCTTTTCAGAGTCTTATTCAAAATCAGGAGAAAAGATGATAATCTAACTTTGCTTGGGGATGTAGCTCACCTGGCTAGAGCGGCGGCTTCGCAAGCCACAGAAGGGAGTTCGAGTCTCCTCATCTCCAAATTCGCATACTTTCTCAGGTCCTTAATATTGCCCCGACATATCCTAAAACACTGAATGGGACGGGAAGTCCTAGTCCAAACGAGGCAGATCCATAGATTCCCACAGTGACTCCAACTCCGGCTCTGGATATGTAGGCATAGGAGAAATCTGCTGCTGTTGAAAAACCGAGGCCTGTTATTCTGGGACCTAAGGAAGCGGTTATTCCTAGAGTCGGGATAATGAAGTTGAAGACATTCTCTTCGTTTATCTTTGCAGTGAATAAAAGTCCAACAGTGCTTGTAACTCCAATCATCAGATAGTTATTGTTTTCAAAAGACACTCCAAAGGGCACAGAGATCGGTATTCCGATTCCCATTCCAAAGTGGTCGTTGATATCCCAGCTGTAGAGATAGTTATTTTGGACAGAGCCTACTATGTACTCGGATGCTACGCCTCCCCCAAATGATAGCGTTATATAGTCATTCGGGGCCGAGAACAAGGAGAGTGGTATGAGCATAAGCATAATCAGGATGCAAATCGCTTTTTTCATCATAGGTAAATTATATCGCGATTTGAGACGAAAATTTCATGCTGTGGCCTCTAGTCATTTAATGGGTATGGTTTTGCTCTTAAAAATATGTCTTTTTGAGATTCTGGTCTTATTCTTAGTCTATGGAGGAGAACTATGGATTCGTACATTAAGAACATACCGATTGATGAGGTTTTCAAATTAAAGGACGAGATTAGGGCTGATAGGGGGCAGATAGTCAGCAAGACCCTATTTCAGAATGGGCATGTGAGCATAACTCTCTTTGCCTTCTCAAAGGGAGAGGAGATATCAGCGCATGACTCAGAGGGAGATGCATTTGTTCATGTTCTTGAGGGAACTGGAGAGTTTCATGTAGGAGATGACAAGTTTGTTCTAAATGCAGGCGATGCCTTGGTAATGCCTCACAAGGTGATGCATTCAGTCTATGCCCCAAGTGATTTCAAGTGGATTCTCACGGTTGTGTTCCCCAATTGAGGCTAAGATGAAGCGGAGAGTCAAGAACAATGTAAGCTGGGTTGGCTATATAGACTGGGAACTCGAGACATTTCACGGCGATGACTATTCAATCAGGCATGGCTCATCTCAGAATGCCTATCTGATTGAAGAAGAGAAGACTGTTTTGATAGATACGGTCTGGACTCCTCATAGATTTGACTTTGTGGAGAATCTCAAAAGTGAAATAGATCTTAGTAAGATTGATTTTATTGTGGCAAACCATGGGGAGTGCGATCATTCGGGCTCTCTTACTGCGCTAACGGATGAGATCCCGACTTGTCCTATTTACTGCACTCAGAATGCCGTTAAAAGCATAGAGGGCCAATATGGAAAGAGAGGTTGGGATTTTCATGTGGTAAAGACCGGTGACTCTATTGATATTGGGAATGGGAAGAAGCTGGTATTTGTTGAGATGCAGATGCTGCATTGGCCTGACTCAATGGCAACGTATTTAACAGGAGACAATATACTCTTTTCAAATGATGCCTTTGGTCAGCATTTTGCTGTTGAGGAGCTCTTTAACGACAAAGCCGATCAGTGCGTTCTCTTTCATGAGGCAATGAAGTACTACGCCAATATACTTATGCCATTCTCTTCGATACTTAAGAGAAAGCTTCAGGAGATTGCCTCTCTTGATCTTGTCTTTGATATGATTGCTCCCTCTCATGGAGTCATATGGAGAGATAATCCCACTCAGATTATTGAGAAGTATGCATCTTGGTGCGATGACTACAAGGAGAATCAGGTCACCATTGTCTACGATACTATGTGGAATGGAACCGAAAAGATTGCCCACGCCATTTCAGAAGAGATAGCCAAAGAGGACCCAGAGGTCGTAGTGAAGGTCTTCTCTATAGCAAAGAGCGATAAGAATGAGGTCATGACTGAGGTTATGAAGAGCAAGGCCATAGCCCTTGGGTCTCCCACGGTCGGACGAAGCATTCTATCCTCGGTCGCCGGCTGGACTGAGTTCTTAAAGCAGCTTAGGTTCACAGGCAAAAAAGCCGGGGCTTTTGGATGCTATGGCTGGAGCGGTGAGTCGGTGAAGATTCTCCAAGGCCTTCTGAAAGATGCAGGCTTTGATGTAATTGAAGAGACTATTTTCTCCAACTGGAATCCAGATGAGGAGGACCTATCTAAAGTTCCGGTGTTTGCAAAGAGCCTTCTTAGCTGATGGGGCCTCTTTTTTTATGGGTTTGTCCTCAATCAGATAATCAATGGCTTTATAGAATTGATGTCAAGCTTCGTGTGGATTCTATTGGGAGACTGTCTATATCTCTATCCAGATTCTGTCTTTGTGTATTGCATACTAAGATTGCCATCTCTCAAGAATGTTTTTTGCCTTAGAGAGCATTTGCTTTTCTGAAATAATCCAAGAAGAGCCTTGCGCTTTCGGCCAAGAAATGGCTTTTCTTCCAGACAAGGAAGAGCTTTGATTCAAGACGCGGGGCAAATGGAAGAAATACAAGCTTCTCGTCATCGTCGCTTATAAGGCCCTCTAAGCCAACAAGGTAGCCGTATCCTTCTTTGGCCATTAGCGAGGCATTGTAGATTAGATTGTATGTTGAAATGCTGTACTCTGGTTCTGCATTTTCTGGAAGCCATGGATTTATGATTCCCTCAGAAAGGGCATGACGCGATATCATGATTCTCTTGTCAATAAGGTCTTCGCGCTCTATTTTTCCTTTTTCAGATAGCTTATCCTCTCTTGGTATATACACTCCCCATACGTCTTTTATATTTAGCTCCACCGATTCATAGCTGCTGTCATTGTCTTTTCCAATCATCAGAGCATAATCAAGTAGGCCCTTCTCAAGGCGCTCGATAACGTCCCATCTGTCTCCGGAGTAGAGATTGAATACTACTTTTTCATAGTCTTTTTTCATCAGCGATGCTGCTCTTGCCACTAGGCGCATTCCAATTGACTCTGCACCTCCTATATTGATTCCTCCCGATATTTCCTCGTTTCCGATTAGCTCTTTTTCCGTTTTTTCATACAGATCTAGAATTTCCTCAGACCTCTTTCTCAAAAGCTCTCCTGTTGGAGTTAGGGATATCCTCTTGCCTTCCCTTATGAAAAGGCTCCTTCCTATTTCGTTTTCTAGTTCTCTTATCTGTCTGGATAAATTTGGCTGAGTTGTATTTAGAGAGTATGAGGCTTTAGTAAAGCTCTTTTCCTTCACTATTGCCATGAAATACCTAAGTGTCCGTATATCCATAATTTTTATTTATATTATCCCATAATAAATAAGAATTTTTAATTAAACGAACTTTCATCTATGCTTTAAATGAGGAATTTTTACTATGAGTAAGAGTCAGAGTTTAACGGATAATTGGGATAAGGTTTTTAGTAAGAGCGATAGAGTTCAGCATAGAAAAGTGACATTCAGAAATAGATTCTCAATAGAGCTTGCCGCTGATGAATATATGCCAAAGGGCAAAGAAGCTCCATTTGCAGCAATTGCTGTCTCTGGTCCCTTTGGCGCAGTGAAAGAGCAGTCTTCTGGACTTTATGCCCAAGAGCTTGCAGAGAGAGGTTTTCTCACAATAGCGTTTGACCCATCATTTACTGGAGAGAGTGGAGGAGAGGTAAGAAACGTAGCCTCACCTGATATCAACACAGAGGATTTTCAGGCAGCAGTTGATTATCTATCAGCTAATCCGCTTGTAGATCCAGATAAAATTGGAATTCTCGGTATTTGCGGTTGGGGAGGAATAGCTTTAAATGCAGCTCAGTTAGATTCAAGGATTAAGGCGACTGTTGCATCCACTATGTATGATATGTCTCGTGTGACAGCCCAAGGTTACTTTGACAGATTGGATGAGAAGGGCAGGGATGAGATGAAAAGAGCTCTCAGTGATGAGAGGACTATAGATTATAAGAGAGGATCTTTTAGCAGAGCGGGTGGAGTAGCCGATCCGCTTCCTGATGATGCTCCATGGTTTGTAAGGGACTATCATGATTACTATAAGACAAAAAGGGGTTATCATGAGAGGTCGCTTAATAGCAATGATGGCTGGAATGCCACGTCTTCACTCTCGTTCTTAAATACCAAAATGCTCTCGTATCTTGAGGAGATAAAGAGCGCTGTAATGCTTATTCATGGAGAGAAGGCACATTCAGTTTATTTCAGTAAGGATGCCTTTAATAGGCTAAAGGGCGATAACAAGAGCCTTGTTATTATCCCTGGGGCTGTACACACAGATCTATATGATAGAAAGGATGTTATTCCTTTTGACATGATTGAGAGCTTTTATAGGGAGTATCTCGTTTGATATTGGAGGTATTATGAAAAATATCAAAGCATTGGCCATATTTGCGCTTTTGCTTGTTTTTCTCTTACAAAGTGTAGGATGCAGTGGTAGCACAGAGGTAAAGAATGCTTCCGTTCTAGCAGGAGATACAGGAAGTGGAAATAGCTCTCTTGATGCACAACTTGAGGGTAATAGAAGCGATATCCTTGTAGTCTATTTCTCCGCTCAGGGACATACAAAGAGCGTTGCCACAAGAATAGCTGGTTACTTGGGATCGGATACCTATGAGATAGTTCCATCTAAGCCATATACTCAATCCGATCTTGCGTACAACAACTCTGATAGCAGAGCCTCAAAAGAGAATAGAGATCAGAGTGCAAGGCCTGAAATTAGCAGTACAACACCTGATTTAGGAAGCTATGATTATATATTTTTAGGCTACCCAATATGGTTTGGAAGCGCTCCTAAGATTATATCGACATTTCTTGAGAATACAAATCTTGCTGGCAAAACCATAATTCCATTCTGTACCTCTTCCTCATCTCCGATTGGAAATAGCGCTTCTTCGCTTCATTCAAAGGCAAGTTGTTCAACATGGCAGAATGGAAGAGTATTCACGTCATCTCAGCAGTCAGATGGTGTTATAAGAGCCTGGCTTGAAGGCCTTGATTTAAAGAGAAATACAAAGTGAGTCACCTTGATCTCTTCAAAAGAGCAAAGAGTAAGACGCTAATTGAGTGAGTGGGAGCCCATCTCAGCACTTTAATGTGGTATTTAGAGCTTGGAGCTGACATATTTCGACTCCAAGTAATCTAAATTGTCATAGATAGTGTGCCTCTCTTTTTGATTTTTCTCTTAATGAACGGGTAATGGAAAGAATAATGCTCTTTAGAGATATGAGAAAAACGATTGACTTGACCGTGAAGAAAAGTGATACCTTTCGAGTGCTAAAGATGAAAAAAGTTTCATAAAATACTACTTTTATTAATAGTCGTCGATAAATACCTTTGTGATTTTGACTACCATATTCTGTTTCGTTCATAATATTTTGGTTATGAGAAAGCAGAGATACTATATTTTGACATTTGCGGTTTTTGCTTTGGCGATTTTAACAGTTCTGTCTTCTTGTGCGACCTTTGGCTCGACTAAGACAGTCAACGGAGTAAAGATCTCGAAGGATGCTGCAGCCTATGAGATAGACTCCGACGGAGTAATGACTATTAATTACCTCGATAATTCTGTTCAGGAATATCTTGGCGAGAATAAAGTCGAGAAGCTTATTATCAAGGCGACAGTCGGGAGCGAGATTCCCTCTTACGCATTTGAGAATGATGACAATATCGTCAATCTTGTAATTGAGGACGGTATAACCTCGATTGGAGATGGCGCGTTTAAGAGAAGCACCTCACTTGAGAGCGTTGATTTTCCGTCTACACTTCAGACTATTGGAAGCGATGCATTCTTGGGATGCACAAATCTTGGGGATATCGTCATACCTCAGAGCGTCGTATCTATTGGAAATACCGCTTTTGCCTTTGATAGATCTCTCACGGTCACTTTTGAAGAGGGCTCTTTGATTTCGATCGGAGACGGTGCCTTCAAGAGATGCAGCAATATTGAGACGCTTACTCTTCCTGAGCCGCTTGAGAGTCTAGGGACTCTTGCCTTCTATGGATGTATAAATCTTGAGGAGGTAGAGCTTCCATCAACGCTCAAGACAATATCTGGAGATGCATTTGAGCTCTGTAGGTCCTTGGATTCGATAGTTATTCCTGCATCAGTTGAGTATTTGGGCAACCAGGCCTTCTCAGATTGCTATGAGCTATCAAGCGTGACATTTGAAGAGGGCAGCAATCTTACCTATCTTGGCTATGAGGCATTTGCAGCCTGTGAGATACTTGAGTCTATAGAGATTCCTTCAAAGGTCACTGAGATCAATGATGGGCTCTTTGGATCTTGTATTGCTCTAAAGAGCGTTACCTTTGAGGAAGGCTCAAGTGTCGCATCTATTGGCTATGAGGCCTTTTATGATTGCACATCTCTAAAGGATATCGAGCTTCCGCCTAGTGTTGTGACAATTGACGAGTATGCATTTGTTGGCTCTGAGATTGCCCATGTCTCATTTGCTGATAACTGCCAGCTTAAGGAGATCAGAAATGGAGCATTTGGCGATTGCACATTCCTAGAGAGCATTGAGATTCCTGCATCAATAAATAGCATCGGAGATGAGGCATTCTATGGGTGCTCAGCCCTGACGGATGTCTCATTTGACGAGAATAATACCCTTTATTCTATCGGAGACAATGCCTTTGAGGGCTGTACAGCTTTAGCATCTATTACTCTTCCAAAGAGCCTTACCCAGATGGGCTACAACGTCTTCTTGGCATGTACAGCGCTCAAGGAGGTCTCTTTTGAGGAGGGCGGAAACCTTGAGGCAGTAAAGGCTGGCGACTTCAGTGGATGCATAAGTCTTGAGAAGATCTTCATTCCAGCATCTGTAGAGCTTATTGAGACTGGAGCCTTTGTCGGTGACAAGGCTCTTAAAGAAGTGACCATTGAGTCTTCAAGTATTCTCAGGGATATTCAGCCAAGTGCCTTTGAGGAGTGCATATCGCTTGAGAAGATGGTATTCCCAGCTTCTCTTGAGGTAATCGGGGACAATGCATTTGCCGGCGACTCGGCTCTTAAGTCGATTACATTTGAGAGCGGAGCAAAGATCAGCAGCTTTGGAAACAATGCATTCTATGGCTGTGTATCTCTTGAGGAGGCAGTTCTTCCTCCATCCTTTGATACCATCTCAAGAGGTCTATTTGTAAAGTGCACATCACTTGAGAGCATAGAGATTCCAAATAGCGTCAAGACTATCAGAGAGAATGCATTCTCTGACTGCGCTGCACTTAAGAATGTCATTATTCCATCAAGTGTAGTCTCTATTGAAGACTCTGCTTTCTCAAATGACGCATCACTTGAGAGCATCATTATTCCATCAAGCGTGGATAGTCTTGGAAGAAGCACGTTCTACAACTGCTCATCGCTAAAGGACATCTATCTTGTTGGCAGAGAGGGCTCAATAAGCGGAGAGCCATGGTCTGCGCCTAATGGATGCAGAATTACCTGGAACTATAAAGAGAACTAAGTAATAGAGCATTTTGATAGTCCCCATTCTCTTATGAGTCTGGGGATTTTTTTTGTATCTCTATTCTTTATCTATTCATTTGGCTAACATTCTTACTATCCAATGGTATTAAATCAAAGAGACAATTTAGCAGTATTTAGGGATATGAGCGTGCCAAAGGCAGTAATGACTATGGCAATACCCACAATAATCAGTCAGCTCATAGTTCTTATTTACAACATGGCAGATACATTCTTTATTGGAAGAACTGGAAGTCCTGAGATGGTGGCAGGCGCATCGCTTGTTCTTCCGCTATTCAATATATCGCTGTCTCTTTCGGGTCTTGCAGGAATAGGAGGTGGAGCCCTTATATCAAGGCTTCTTGGAATGGATCAGAAGAGAGAGGCTCGCTTAGTATATAGTTTCAGCGTTTATGTAGCTCTATTTGCATCTCTCTTATTCTCGCTTCTTACTCTCTCTTTCATGCATCCAATGATGAATTTTCTTGGGGCAAGTGATAGAACCTATGGCTTTGCAAGCTCCTATGCCTTCTTTGTAATTGTTATTGGCGGAATGCCTACAGTGCTTTCAAATACTCTGGCCACTCTAATTAGGAGTGTAGGGGAGTCTAAAAAAGCAGGATTTGGAATTACAATGGGAGGGCTTATCAATATAGCCCTTGATCCTCTTTTTATGTTTGTGATTTTTCCAAAGGGCAATGAGATAATAGGCGCCGCAGTTGCAACCCTTATATCAAATACAATTGCCTGTATTTACTTCATAGTCTCAATCAAGATTATGAAGAGCGATGTATTGAGGCTCTCATCTCCACTTAGGTTTCCAACAAGGAAAAGCGTTCTTGGTGTTTTCGGGGTCGGAATCCCATCATCTATTGCAACACTTCTATTTGATATCGACTACATGGTTATTGATAGGCTTATGTCTGGCTATGGAGATGTCGCCTTGGCAGCAGTGGGAATAGTACTTAAAGTCGAGCGCCTTCCGCTTAATATAGGAATAGGCATCTGTCAGGGCATGATGCCAATAGTCGCTTTCAATTACGCTTCCAGAAACTTTGAGCGAATGAATAGGGTGAAGTGGTTTTCTATGGTATTTGGTCTTATTACTGCAGCTATAAGCATTCTTTTGTATGAGTGCTTTGCTCCATATATCATGAGATTCTTCATCAATGATGCGAGTACCGTTGAGATAGGAACGAGGTTTTTGAGGATAAGGGAGATAGCAACCCCGCTTATGTTTTTATGCTTCTTTCATGTCTATCTCTTCGATGGGTTTGGAAGGGGAAGGTATGCTCTATTCTTGGGCGTTATGAGATGGCTCTGCTTCAATATACCGCTTCTTTATATACTGAATTCTCTTATTGGAATGTATGGCATTGTCTGGACTCAGTCTATAGCTGACTTCTTTACGGTAGTGCTATCGCTGATTACATATGCTGTTTTTTCGAGGAAAAACTTTAAAAGTGAGACGAAACTCGAAAGTAGAGTTGATGCTCTTCAGACAGAGTAAAACGTGCTCATATATAATCTAATTCTTTGTATTTTATAGATTTTTATTGACTAGGGGGGGGGTAGTGCTTATAGAATCTCGCCATGGAGTCTAGAGTAAATAGAGCAAAAAAGAGCCTACTAATCATCTTTGTAGTATTGCTATTTTCTCTATTTTTATTTTTTGTATCCTGTGATTCATCTTTATCTGGATCTGGAAATATAGTTGAAACACCTGAAGAAGCAGCCCCATCGGACCCGGGCACATCTGGTGGAGGAGGAGGCGGTTTTACACCTCAGCCTGAGCTTAAGAATGATCTGTTTGAGAAAAGCAATGCTGAGCTTGAAGTAAGAAGCATCAATAATCCCTCTGCATTGGCAAGTGAAATAAAGAGTAAGGGCTATACCACAGTTGTTCTTAGCGACAGCATAACGACTATTCCTGCAAAATCATTTTTAAGCTGTAGTTCTCTAACAGAAGTTGCTTTTACTGATAATGTTATAGAAATTGGGGAAGATGCCTTTGCAGCATGTACTGGTTTAACAAAAGTTATTGTACCAGACAGTGTTACATCAATTGGCGTTAGGGCTTTTTCTGACTGTACTTCCCTAGAAGAGGTAACGCTTCCAGCTGGAATGGCCACAATAGTCAATCAGCTTTTTCAGAATGACAAGGCTTTGACAACAGTCAATATTGGGAGTGCTAATGCTGAGGGGCCACTTGCAAGAGATGCGAGTGAAAATAAAATAAAAGAAGTTGGAGACTTTGCCTTTTATGGCTGCGAGGCTCTATCAAATTGGTCTATGTTCGATAGCCTCGTCTCTATTGGAACGGGGGCTTTTGGAGATACTGGTTTTACTAAAGTAGTGCTTCCTGAGACTCTTCAAGAGCTATCGGAAATGGCATTTGAGGAATGTGAGAAACTTGATAAGTTTACATTCCCTGCGTGTTTAAATGAAATACCTGAATATTTTTTCTTAAATGCTAAAGCACCGCTTAAAAAGCTTGTGATTCCCAATAACTATACATCTATTGGTGCCAATGCTTTCAGCGGCTGTACTGGTTTAAAATCAATTGCATTTCCAAATCAATTGGAATCAATAGGAATATCTGCGTTTTATCAAAGCGGGCTAAAAGGCACATTGAATATACCTGCGAGTGTTACTGAGATCAAATCGTTTGCGTTTAAAGAGTGTAATGAAATAGAGAATATCGTTATAAATGGTTGCCCAAACATAGCCAATAACGTCTTTGAAGAGATGGATGGATTAAAAACCGTGACTATAAATGGGAATGGTTTTTTGAGTCTTAATACGCTTCTTTTTGGCAATTGCAGTGCCCTAACTAGCTTCTCTGCAAAAGATGTGACAATTACTAATATAGGAGCTCAGGCTTTCTATAATTGTGGAGCATTAAAGACAATTAATATCTCTGCTACAAGTAGTAATTTGTTTATCGGGGATAGTGCATTTAGATGGTGTAGTTCGCTTCAGACGGCAGAAGGAATTACCAATAATGCAATTTATATAGGTTCCTATGCATTTTATGGTTGCTCTTCTATTACGAAAGCCCCATTTTCAAAGAATATCAATTTTCTTGGTGATCATGCTTTTTATGAGTGTAGAATGTTGGAAAGCGTTGATCTTTCTGCGGCAATCAGTTTGAAGAGTAATCCTCATAGTTCGAATGATAGTGAGAATAATTTGTTGGAACAGGCCTTTACTGGCTGTGAATCAATTACAGAGGCAAGATTGCCTAATCATGAAAACTTCAAAAATATTCCATTTCATATATTTGATGGCTGTAAAAATCTGACTTCTATTCAGATTCCCAATTACATAGAGACAATTGAGGAATTTGCTTTCAACAATTGCGAGAACTTGAAGTCAATAACATTTGTAGATAAGTATGGAAGTAAAAGTTATGGTTATGGCAGTAATTTAAAGGTAATTAAGGCTGCGGCTTTTGATCACTGTACTTCATTATTTAAAGATAGTAATGAAGAGTCTTTTACTTTGCCAAATAGTGTCATTTATATAGGCGATGCAGTCTTTCTTGGGTGCCCTTTAAGTGTAATTGATTTAAGTCAGCTAGAAGGGTTAACACACATTGGTGATTATGCTTTCAGTTATAACGATATATTATATAGTATAACTCTGCCTTCTAATTTAGAGACTATTGGAGGCCATGCATTTTTTGGTGACGATAATCTTCAAAAAGTTGTAATTCCTTCAAGTGTCACATCTATTGGGGAAGATGCATTTGGATCGTGTTCATATAATATTGAATTGAAATTAATGGATTTAAATTTGAAAGATACTCCAAATTACCCATGGGGTGTTCAGGAAGGTAATATAAGCCAAGCAGGCCCCATGGATTTATTCTATTAATGCTTTTCGTATATAAGTTCTTTGATGGTATTAAATAGTTTTTTTCTTGTGCTCTATAGCAGCTTTAATGAATGCTGAGAACATAGGATGCGGTCTATTTGGCCTTGATTTGAATTCAGGGTGGAATTGCACTCCCACAAAGAATGGATGCTCTTTGATCTCAATAGCTTCGACAAGGTTTCCATCGGGACTCTTTCCTGATAGTACCATGCCGTTTTTCTCCATCTCTTCTCTGTAATCGTTTGCAAATTCATATCTATGTCTATGGCGCTCTGATATATTCTCAATGCCATAAGCCTCTCTGAGTTTGGTGCCATCCTCCAAGTGGCATTTGTAGGCGCCGAGCCTCATTGTGCCTCCCTTGGGTACATGGCCTCTCTGATCTGGCATTAAATCTATTACCTTATGCTTTGAGGCCTCGTCGAATTCAGAGGAGTTTGCGTCTTTGTAGCCAAGAACATCACGGGCAAATTCAATTACCGCTATCTGCATTCCAAGGCATATTCCCAAGTATGGGATATTGTTCTCTCTGGCGTATTTCGCAGCTTCTATTTTTCCCTCGATGCCCCTTGTTCCGAATCCTCCTGGAACAAGAATTCCATCGACATCCTTAAAGAGCTCTTTTGCGCTCTTATCAGTCACATCCTCACTCTCAATCCACTTAATGTCTATCTGAGAATGCTCTTTCCAGCCAGCATGCTTCAATGCCTCTATTACTGATAGATATGCGTCATGCAGGTGAGTGTATTTTCCTACCATTGCAATTCTGACAGTGTCTTTTGAGGCCTTTATGTTCTTGAGCATTTCCTTCCATTCGCTCATGTCAGAGTCATCGGCAAAGAGATTGAGCTCCCTTAGTACAATCTTATCGAGGTGCTCTTTCTGAAGCATTATTGGCGCTTCATAGAGAACTGGAACAGTTGAGTTTTCTATAACGCAGTCTCTTTTGACGTTGCAAAATAGGGCAATCTTGTCCTTTATCTCATCCTCGATCTTCTCATCAGATCTCATGACGATGATATCTGGGAAGATACCAGAGTTCATCAGTTCTTTTACTGAGTGCTGAGTCGGCTTTGATTTGTGTTCTCCGGATGAATAGATGTATGGGACAAGAGTTACATGTACGTAGAGGCAGTTTTCCTTGCCTACCTCATGGCCGATTTGCCTTATTGCCTCCAAGAAGGGCTGGGATTCGATATCTCCGATTGTTCCCCCGATTTCAGTAATTACCACATCGGCATTTGTTTTTTCTGATAGCGAGTAGATGAAGTCCTTTATCTCATTTGTGACATGGGGAATAATCTGGACGGTAGAGCCGAGGTACTCTCCGTTTCTTTCTTTGTTTAAGACGTTCCAATAGACCTTTCCAGAGGTGAGATTCGACAGCTTGTTTAAGTCTTCGTCAATGAATCTCTCATAGTGCCCGAGGTCTAGGTCGGTCTCAGCGCCGTCATCGGTTACGAATACCTCTCCATGCTGAAGTGGAGACATTGTGCCCGGGTCTATGTTCATGTATGGATCGAGCTTCTGAGCAGCTACTTTCAGTCCTCTTGATTTTAGAAGTCTTCCAAGGGAGGCTGCTGTTATTCCCTTGCCAAGTCCTGATACGACACCGCCTGTTACAAATATATGCTTAGCCATTATTTTTCCCCAAACCCATTTATTATCACTAAAGAGGCTTCTCTTAAAGATGCTCTTCTGTCCATTGCCAATTTTTCGATCATTTTGTGTGCCTCTTCTTCGCTTATATGCTTTTTCTCAATGAGAAGGCACTTTGCTCTTGAGAAGATTTTGAGCTCCTCGATTTTCATCTCCAGCTTTCTTATTTGCTTATTAAAGTCCTCTCTCATGCGCTTTACTGACTCTGATATTTCGATTGTCTGCCTGAGAATCTCGGTGTTTAATGGTTTCTCGACAATCAGGGCTCCCTCTGCTATTAGGGAATCGAAATAGTGAACCAGGTCTGACTTGATTAGTGCAATTGCGCTTGATTCAGTTGAAGTGAGAATCATATTAATGAGGTTCTCTCCGCTCTCGTCGCTAAGAGGAAAATTCACTATTGCAAGGTCCCAGTACTCATCCAGCAGCATTCTTCTTGCCTCAGATGAGCCTAAAGCTATGCCACACTCAGCGTGGACTAGCCTTTCGGTGAGCTCTTTGAGTTTCAATAGCGATTCTTTTTCTTTGGAGACGAGTAGTATTCTCATTAGGTGACTAGAAGCTCCATTTCACGCGCAAATGCCTTTTTGTCCTCAGATTTCTCTGCCTTGTCGCTATCTGTGAGTTTTGCCTCTATAAAGCATTTGAGAAGGGATTTTGGAATAGAGGAGTTTATGAACTCTGAGCTTTCTGCCTCCCTTATTGCCTCTCTTAGAGAGGAGGAGAGTCTCTTTCCAAGCTCTATGTCCTTTATTCTAAGATCTTTTTCTATTCCCTCTTCAGATGCCTTCAAAAGAAGATGAATTGCAAGGTAGGGATTTGATGCGGAGTCTGCAAGCCTTAGTTCGACTCTGTTTTTCCTTCCTCCCTCTTTTAGAGGCACTCTCATCAATAGGTCTCTGTTGCTGCTGCCATATGTAATTTCATCCGGAGCTCCATCAGAGCCAAGCCTCTCATATGAGTTCACAACTGGATTTAAGAAGAGCTGCATCTCCTTGATATGCTTCAAGATTCCTGCAGATATATTCTCCTCCAGGTCTTCAAAGCTCTTTTTTTCTGTATTTGCCGATATTGATATATGGAGCCCAGATCCCGATTCATCAAATAGGGGCTTTGGCAGGAAAGAGGCGAAGAGCCCAGAGCGGAATGCCAACAGCTTTATCATGGATTTGAATGTTATTAGCGTATCTGCAGCCTCTGTTGGTCCAAG